>CBHTSV010000137.1:0-14537 GCA_966095215.1 uncultured Sphingomonas sp.
CCGCATCGACATGAGCGAGTTCATGGAGAAGCACGCGGTCGCCCGGCTCATCGGCGCTCCTCCCGGCTATGTGGGCTACGAGGAAGGCGGAGTCCTGACCGAAGCGGTCCGGCGCCGTCCGTACCAGGTCGTCCTTTTCGACGAGGTCGAGAAGGCGCACGGCGACGTATTCAACGTGCTGCTGCAGGTCCTCGACGACGGCCGGCTGACCGACGGCCAGGGCCGAACGGTCGACTTCACCAACACCATCATCATCCTGACGTCGAACCTCGGATCGCAATATCTGGCGTCGCTCGGCGAGGACGAGGCGGTCGAGAAGGTCGAGCCGCAGGTGATGGAGGTGGTCCGCGGTCACTTCCGGCCGGAGTTCCTCAATCGCCTCGACGAGATCATCCTCTTCCATCGCCTGAGCGCGGGCCACATGGGACCGATCGTCGATATCCAAATCGCGCGCCTGCAAAAGCTGCTCGAGGACCGCAAGATCCGCCTGGAGCTGACCGACGCGGCGCGGGCGTGGTTGGGGCGTGTCGGCTACGATCCGGTCTATGGCGCGCGGCCGCTGAAACGCGCGGTACAGAAGTATCTGCAGGACCCGCTCGCCGACAAAATCCTGTCGGGCGAGATTCCGGACGGGTCAGTCGTGCGCGTCGACGAGGGTGACGGCCAGCTCGTACTGACTCCAGCTGAAGGGCTGCGCGAAGCCGCGGAATAAGGTCAGCGCGAAGGTCTCGCCGCTGCTTGCGTCTCGAGAGTTCGCGCGCGCAGATCCGGGCGCAGCGGCGAACAGAAGTTCCCCTGACGCCACAATGCGTTTGGCGGCTCTTCCGCCTCGGGAATCGCGAAACCGAGATAACCGAAGAACGTCGCGATAAGCCGTTCGCTGGCATCCAGGATTGCAGTCCGACCGTGCATGAAACGCGTATTGTCGAGCATCAACAGATCGCCGCGCTGCCAGACCACTTCCGCGGCAACGCGGTCGCCCGTCGCCTTGATCGCCTGAAGCCAGGATTCGGGAACCGGCTTGCCGTCATCGAGCAGCGGGAAATCGCGCCGGTTGTGCTTGAAGCGCGAGAACAGCAGGAAATTGGCGAACGCCAGCTCGCCCGAAAACATGGGGCGGTGAAGGGCCGGACGCGAAAAATAGCGGACGATGGCGCCGTCAAGGCGAGCAAATCCATAGGGGCACGACGCGGGCGGGTGCGCGAGCGTTTCATCGCTGGGACTCGAATCGCCGAGCCAGAATTCGAGCAGCTCGGGCCAGGTCGGCATGATGTACAAGAGGCGCCTTCCCATCAGGGCCTGACGCACATCCTCCGGCATCGCGCGGGCCAGCTCGACGCCATCGCAGATCGTCGTCGTCCCCCCACGTGTCGGTGCCGAGAGGCAGGCGAAAAAGGCGGCATCCGGCTTCCATGGCTCGCGCGATAGCTCGGAGTGGAGTGGGAATTCGCCCACACCGGAGGCCGCGGTGTGAATGTTGTGCTCGGGATCGATGGGGAGCCGTCCGCCGATTTCGTTGACCACGTGGGTCGGGCAAAAATCTTGTGTGAACCTCGTGAACTCCGGAACGCCGACGCCGAACCCTCTGAGCAATAGCGCGCCATGGGCCTTGTACAGCTCGACGAGCAGCGAGCGGTCGATATCCATGATGCGCTGCTCGCCCGACGGCTCCAAGAGCACGTAAGGACGACCAGGCTCGGGCAATCGGATATTCGGCATGAAGTCAGCCGGATAGCCGATGCTTTGGACCCGAGCTATAGCCGCAATGATGCCTCTCACTCCCGGCGAGCTCTTTTCGTCGCCCGATCATTATCTCCACTCCTTTCAAGGCGATGCGGCGATCTTCGTCCCGATGGACCGCGCTGCCTATCATCGTTCGATCTTCCTCGACGGACGCATTTCGCCGCGCGCCAACTCGCCAATGCGAGTGCCGGTAAGCGCGTTGACGGAGCATGCATCCGTGCCCATTCCGACCGGCTGGATCTTCCATGTGGCGCATTGCGGATCGACGCTGCTTGCCCGAGCGCTCGACAAGCCTGCGGCGAACCTGGTCCTGCGCGAGCCGCAAGCGCTTCGTCAGCTCGCGCTCAATCCCGATCGCCAGCGGCTGGCTGTGGTAACGGCGATGCTCTCCAAGCGATACCAGACCGACCTGCCCACCGTGGTGAAGGCGAACGTTCCGGTCAATTTCCTCTTGCCCGAGCTTGCCGGCTTCGATCCGCAGGCACGGGCGATCATGCTGCACCTGGGGCTGCGCGATTATCTTCTCGCCATCATGCGCAACGAGCGCCACCGCATCTGGCTGCGGCGAGTCACGGACCAGCTGACGGCCTACCTCGGCAATCTGAACGGTGCGTCGGACGCGGAACGCGCCGCCGTGCTCTGGGCGGCTCAGATGCGGGGCTTCGCGGCTGCGATCGCACGCCTGCCGAACGCGCGCACGCTCGATGGGGAATATTTCTTCGCGGAGCCTGCCCGGTGTTTGAAACTTGCTGCTGCTCATCTGTGCGTGCCGATGACCGAAAACGAGATCGAGGCGATCGTGGCCGGGCCGCTGTTCGCCACCTATTCGAAGGACCCGCAGGTGCCGTTCAACAATGAAATGCGCCTCGGCCGACGATCAGAGCTTGAGCGGGCGCTCGCGGCGGAGATCGAACAGGCGCAGCGCTGGGTGCGGGATCGGGGCGGTGAACAGGAAGTCGTCAGGACGATCGCTGACGCGGCCCTTCAGCGGGAAATAGCCTGATGGAAGCCCTCCCGCATGCAGTTGCTCAGCTATGCTTATGTGCGTCGGACACTGCGAACAGGCGGCAGACCATCGCCCGCTCATCATCGCTCAGATAGGGGTTCCAGCAGTCGAGGATCAGCACGGCGCGATCGCGGTCCGTTGGATTGCGCGCCTCGTGCTCGATCGTATCGTCGAAGAGCAGCGCCTGCCCTTCGATCCACGGCCTGATCTCGCCGCCGACGCGAAAGGTGCAGCCCTCCGGCACGATCAGCGGCAGGTGGACGATCGATCTGACGTTCGTCACGCCGGTGTGCGGCGGAATGTGCTTGCCTGCTCTCAGGATCGAAAAGAATACCGCCGGCGCGCGGCCCGGAATGCGGCACAGCGGCAGAGTCTCCACCAGCGCCGCGGTCTTTGGCGCACGGGCGCATGCGGCGTCGATCCGCTCACCATCCCGCCACAGGTGGAGCGCGCTCCAATCGAACGATTTGTCGAGCGGCGACCATTTATTCTCAGGCACGCCCGAAGGCTGGTCGATGTAAGGAGCGAGGCCCGGATCAGGATCGGCCAGGATGTCTTCCAGCTCTTTTCGGATCTCGGCCGTGGCGGCCTCTAGAGTATCGAGCCAGGGGAAGTGCTCCCGGTCGAAGAATTCGTCGGCAGGCAGAAAGGGATAGTGCAGTCCGTGGCACTCATTGACGAAAATAGAACGCCTGCCGAGCATCACGTCGGCCGCGGCGCGAGCGCGGCGCCGGTCGCGAACTGACGCCGCCGCAAGCTCGTCTGCAAGCGCCTCATCGAGGGCGTCGGCGAGACCCTGCCGTCGCCGTTCGACATAAGCTCGGGCGTGAGCCAGCAGCTCGGAAAACTCGGCTGAAGGCTCTTCCACCGCCGATGAGAGCGTCAGTACTGCGCTCCAACGGTCGGTCGCCGGCCCCTCTTCGCCCAGCCGCTCGTGAAGCTGGGCGAGGCGGATGAGGGCCATCAAATCGCGTTGGTCGATCGTCAGCGCGCGTTCGAGCGCGGCGCGTTCGAGATCATGCTCCTCCAGCAATCTGTAGGCTGCAGCGAGATTGATCCATAGCTCCGCCGCGCCGGAATCACCCTGACAGGCGAGCTCGAAATGCTCGGCCGCCGCTCGGGCGTCGCCGGAGCGCAGCGCATCCAGCCCAAGGATGTTGCGCGCGGCCGGCTGCTGCGGATCGACCGCAAGGACTGCCTGGAGATGCTCGTTGGCGTCGGCCGAACGCCCGGATCGGAGGGCTCCCACGGCCTCGGCGAGATGATCCTGGACCCTCGTGCGGCTCATTGCCGCCTATCGTGGCCACGCTGGCCGAGAGGTCAAGCGTCCCGGCTGCAATGCAGAGCCGGCGCTCCTATCTCAGCAGCCCGAGCCCTGCGCGCACGGGCGCAGCATCTGCGCCTTCTCGGTGTCCATCCGGTCCTGGCGCTGCTGCTCCGCCCATTGGCCACGGGTCTGGCAGACTCTCTTCGTCGCCAGACGGCTGCCTGGCACTTCGATCTTCTGGCAGACGATCTCGTTCGGATCGTGACCCTTCTTCGCCTGAGGCGCGGGCGCTGCCGTGGATTGGCCGGACGCCTGGGCCCAGGCGGTGCCCGTGGCAACGAACGCAAAGGCGGCAGTTACGAGCATGATCGAACTGGGTTTCATCAGTCTCTCCGGTTTTTGCGCGCTCTGCGCCGACAATCCCAAATAGGCCGTCGCGCGATAATGGCGGATGAACGCGCCGGCGCAAGGCGGGTTTCTGCAAACGGTTTAGATCGGAGGTTTAACGTCGAAGGCGACGGTGAGCCGTTCGCCATGGGTGAAAGGCACGGTTCCGTGCCACATCCACGACGGGAACAGCACCAGCCGCCCGGCACGGGGTTCGATTTTGCGCTCGGGCTCGATTCCAAGGTTGAGTCGCTCGTCGGGCTGCCCGAGGTTGAACCAGCCGGCATCCGGAGGCTGGCCCGCGCTCCTGTCGGGAAGCGCGACGTAAAGCGCGGAGCTGATCCAACCCTGCGTGTGCACATGGTTCGAATGCCGGCCTCCAGGCCGAAGCCGGACGGACCAGCTTCCCGCAAAGCGGACTCGCCGGTCACGGCGCCTTCCGAGGAGCGGATGGCGATGATCGGGCGCGGGAAGCTGCGCGACATAGCTTTCCACCGCTCCGACAATCGCGTCGCGCAGCTTGCGGATGACCGGATCGATTCGGCTCAGAAGCGGCCCGTCGGTCTGGGTTCCGCCGCGAACGGATTGGTCGAGATATTCGCCCTTGCCCACGTGCAGCGCCCGCAGAGTCCCGGCGAGCGTGCCGAGATCCGGAAGAGCGGCGGTGAGATCGCTAATGCCGACCAGCTCCGGCGCGCCCTCGAGCCAGGCGATCCTCCGGTCGCCTGTGAGCCGCCACGCGATCGAGGCATAGGGCCATGTCTGGAAAGCACGGTCCGTCGCCAGTTCGTGATCGATGATTGGCAAAGCGGCATCGATCGCTCCGACCCGCAGCAGGTGACGGACGCGCCAGATGCCAAGCGCCGGCGCCGTAGCCGGAGGTGCGGCATCGAAGAGGGCCGCGGGAAAGGTGGAATCGTCGAGCTCCGCCGCTGAGATCGCCTCGTAGCGCGCAAGCGCTGCGGGTGGCAGGCCGGCAGCTCGAGCCCGTGCAATGTCGCTTGCCAGCAATGCATAGTCTTCGCGCGCGATGCGCAGGTCGAAGAGCGTCGCCCAGAGGCTCGGCTCATGCGGCATTTTCGTGATGGCGCGTTCGACGCTGACGGTCGCCTCGGCGGCGCGGCCCGCGACTGCGAGCAGTTGCGCGAGCTGCGCATGGCCGTCCGTCCACAGCGGAGAGCTATCGAGCGCAGCTTCCAGCTCTCCTACCGCCTGCTCTTGCCTGCCGACGGCGTTCAACGCAGCTCCGAGCCCGATCAGCACAGCCCCATCCTGCGGTGCCAGCGCTCGCGCCCATTCGAACAGGCCGACGGCGTCCAGGCCGGCTTCGAGGGTGACCCGCGCATGGCCGTGGGCGATGCCGGCGTCGCGCGGCGCGAGCCGTGATGCCTCCGCGAAGGCGCTGATCGCGGGCTCGAGATCCTCGAGGGAGCGGTGCATGAGACCCGTCCATTGCCACAGGAGCGCGCTGCGCCTTTGCTCGGCGGCGGCGCTTACGATCGGCAGCGCATTTTCTTCCTCGCCTTCGGCCAGCGCGGCCCGCGCAAGGTCGTCGAGGATGTCGATGTCTTCCGTTCCGCGCCGGACCGCAGCGAGCGCGGCAGCGAAGGTCACAGTGCGCCCGTCGTTTCGCCCTGGGTCGCGATCAGCGCCTCGACGGCTTTCCGTTCGGTCGCGGTAAGATCGGGATGCCAGACGTCGAAGATGAATACGACGCGGAGCTGGTCGCTGGGATTCAAGGCCTCGTGTTCGATCGTATCATCGAAGACGAAGGCCTCGCCGCGCTGCCAGTAGCGGGTTTCCGCGCCCACTCGGAACCAGCAGCCCTCGGGTACGATCAACGGGAGATGACAGACCAGCCGCGTGTTGCTGATCCCGACATGCGGTGGAATGCGCGTTTGCGGCGCTAGCAATGAGAACATGGCGTTTGGCGACGCACCGGGAACCTGCGGCTGGGGCAGCTTCTCCAGCAATTCCATGGCGCGCGGGCAATGCCGGGCGTTCGCGTCAACGCGCCGCCCGTGCTCGAGCAAGTGGATCGCCGTCCAATCGCGGCTCCGGTTGAGCGGCCGCCACTGGTCCATCGGCAAATGGTCGGCATATTGCACGTAGGGCACGAGCTCCGCCCGCTCGGCAGCCATCACTAGCTGCAGCTCGGCGGCCAGATCAGCGGTGGCGGCCTCTACCTCTTCGATCCACGGAAACAATCGCCGTGGATGGAACTCGCGCTCGGTGAGGCCGGGGAATGAATAATGCGTCGGATCGCTGTGATACGGGCGAGTCCGCCGCAGCACGTTGTTCCGAAATCGCTCGATATGTTGGAGTTCCTCGGCGTCGGCAGCCTGCTCGGCGCCGGCCATGGCCTCTCGCATCCGCGCTTCGCGCTCGTCGAGCCAGGCGGCGTGCAAACGCTCGCCTTCGGCGACAACCGAGGCAAGCTGCGGCGGAAGGGGCGAATCGGGCTTCTGCGCCAGGGCGTTGCCCCAGGCCTCGCCGGCGCTGGGGTCGCCGAGCTGCTGCATGAGGCTCGCGAGCATGAGTAGCGCAGTGAAGTCCCGCGGCTCGATGGCGAGCGCCTTGTGAACGGCATCGACCGCTTTTTGTGGCTGCTTTGCCGCGCGCTGCAGGGCCGCAACCCTCATCCAGATGCTGAGGTCGTCGGGACGTGCTTCAGCCGCCTGCTCGAGCAACGCCGTGGCCGATGCCAGATCGCGCCTCGCGATCGCCGCGTCGGCGTCGGCAATCAGCTTTGCCGCATCAGCTCTCGTCGATTGCGTAGCCAAACTTCTTGGCCCAGGGCTCAAGCACCGGCAGCACCGGTTCCAGGTGTTTGCGGTAACGCTGCCAGCGACCTGCGGAGCGGGTATAGATCGGCTCGACGACTTGCGCGTAGCTTGCCGTCTTGATGCGGCCGCGGCTGAGGGCCGTCTTCTGGTGATCCATGACGGCGTCATGCCAATCGAGACCGAGGAAGTCGAACAGCGCGCCCAACTCTTGTGCGCGATCCGCGACGATGTTCTCGTACTTCACGACGTGCGTGGGCAGCGGCATGACCTGCTGGACATGCTCATAATAGCCGAAGCTCAGGTCATAGAGCTCGGCCGCCGTCTCGAGCCGAAGGAAGCTCGACATGCCCTCGTTCAGCGCGAAGTTCGCAAAGAAACAGCTCAGAAGCACGTCGCAAGGGTGGCGCAGTGCAAGGATGATCCGTGCACCTGGGAATAGCCTCTGCACGAACGGCAACAGGTTCATGGTCAAGGGATTCTTGTCGATGAGCAGTTTGCCGGGCTCGAGCGGGGTGAAGGAGGCAGCCGTCTTGAAGTAGACGTCACGCGCAGCCTTGATCTCCTCATCGGGGAGCGTCGCGAGCTCTCCGATCGGAGGCAGCACTTCCAAAGCCTCCCGCAGCGCCGGCTCCTCCTCCATGACTTCAACCTGAGGGTGACCCATCAGGATCGTGTCCAACAAGGTCGTACCGGACCGGGGAAAGCCGACGAGGAACACCGGGGCAGGCCGCGCGTCGGGAACTGTTTCCTCGCGCCAACCGCCGACCCATTCCTTCGTCACTGTCTCATGAAATTTGCGAATGAGGTCGCGGTAGGCGGCACCACGGATCTCGGGGTGGCTCGCGTCTTCCCGCAAAACATCGTTCATGCGCGAGAATGCCGCAAACGCTTCGTCGTAGCGGCCGGCGCCTTCGAGCAGCTGCCCGAACAGATGCAGGCGCCGAGGAGTTTCGAGCTCCTCCGATACACTCTCGAGGGCGGCAATGCCCTCAGCAAACCTCTTCCCGCGGCGGTGGCAATAAGCGCGAATGAAATTGATCGCGTCTTCGTTGATGTCACGCTCTTCGACTTCGCGTTCGAGCGCCTCAAGCTCGCTGACCCGGTTCGTGAGCTCATAATCGAGCGCCAACCCCAGATAGGCAATCGCGTTGGTCGGCTCGAGTTCGAGCACGTGCCGGTACGCTGTTTCCGCCGCGTCCATCTTGTGCAGCGCACCCAGGTAGTTGGCTCTTGTCAGGAGCAGCTCGACATTTTCCGGCGCGCGATCGATCGCACTCTCTATGGCCTTCAGCGCTTCTTCGCTGCGCTGACTATCCTTGAGGAGAAGATGAAGCTCCCGCAGCGGCGCGGCATCGTTTGGTAGTTCTTTCGCCAGTTGGCGAAAGAGGTCTTCCGCCTGCTCGAAGCGGCCGCAATCGCGGAGTGAGTTCGCGTAATTCATCCGGATGGCCGGATGCTCAGAGTTCAGTGCGAGACAGCGCTCCAGCGCTTCCACGCTACCTTCATAATCGTCGGCGGCGCGGCGAGCGTTTCCGAGGTTGTTCCAGCTCTCCCAGTCGTTTGGCGCAGCGGCGACGACATGTTCGAGCGCTTCAACCGCGGCCGGAAAGTCTTCGCAATGTAGAGCGGCCGCACCGCGAACGCGAGGCAATTGGAGCGTGGGGTCAGCGAACGCTCGTTCGCGACTCGCAATCTCGAACGAGCGATCGAACTGCTCGAGGGCGAGAAGCACAGTCGCAAGATTGGTCGCTATGCGGATATCGTCAGGTCGCAGATTGTGGGCAATCTCGAGGTTTGGCAACGCACCGTCGGGATCGCCATTGCGGACCCTCAGCGTGCCGAGGAGCGCATTGAGCGCGGCCGGATCGCCGCCGGTCGCAAGCGCTCGCTCGGCGATAACGCAGGCATCTTCCAGGCGGCGATCTTGGGCCGCGGCAAGCGCCTGGCGGATTGCCCCCGCGGTCGTGTCGTCGAGGCGTGTCGCCGTAGCTGTTTGAATCGTCACGATATTCTCAAATCAATTTCGGTCAGCAGATTACAGCGGGTTTGTCGCAAAAAGAAGGGGCGGCGGCACTTGGCCACCGCCCCAGATATATTCGACTGCGACCGGATCAGAAGTTGAGGGTCGCACCCGCGTAGATGTAGCGGCCAAGCACGTCGTACGTACCTCCGTACGTGTTGCCGTTGCAGGTGGCCACCGCGCAGGCGCCGTTGCCGGCGGTGAACAGCGGCGGCTGCCTGTCGAGGATGTTGTTCACACCCAAGCGCAGCGCATAGTGATCGCCGATATCGAACGTTCCCGCGAGGTCGAAGTAGTTCTGCGCCGGCACGTGAGCGGAAATCGTTGGCGGGGTCCCGGCAAGCGTCTCCGAGCTGTTAAGAGCCTCGTGAGTGGCCTTGCCGACATAGCGCCACTGCAGCGACACGCCGATCCCGTTCGGCATCTGCAACGTGGTCCGCAGCTTGTGCCGCCACTTTGGAAGCGGCGAACCGCAGGTCGCGCCATAGAAGCCCGCGCAATCGTACACAGGGTTCAAGCCGTCATCGACCTCATACTTCCTCAGCAAAGTGCCGATGAAGCTGGCCGACAGATTGCCGAGACCGCCGAGACGATGACTGTACGTCGCCGTGCCGTCGAAACCGCGTGTCTCGACGCCGCCGACGTTCTGCGGCAGGTCCTGGACGAAGCCTTGTGACGTCAGCCAGATCGATCCTGTAAGATCGCGATGGATCAACGAGCAAGACGCGGCCGGACTGGTTGCAACGGTCGTATTATTGACGCAGTTCGCCAGGATCGCGTCCGCGCCGAAGCCCTGGATCGCGCCCTTGATCTTGATGTCGTACCAATCGATCGTCGCGGCGAAACGCGGCAGGAAGCGCGGCTGGGCCACGAAACCGAGCGTCTTGGTCGTCGCCTTTTCCGGAACGAGGTTCGGGTTGCCGCCGAGCAGGCCATTATACTGTGCGGCCGGGTTCTTTGGCGTGTTCTGCCCGGGCACCATTCCCTGCGCAATACAACCCTGATCGACGTCCGCGAAATCAGGATCGCCGATGACATGGCCCGCGCACGGATCGGTCGAAGCATCGAGACCGACGAATTGCGGCGCGAACAGCTCCTGGATGTTCGGCGCGCGAACGGCGCGGTTGTAGGCACCGCGGAAGCGGATGTCCTTGACCGGCGCGAACTCGGCCGAGAGCTTGTACGTGTCCGTATCGTACTCGCGGCTCAAGACGGGGTCGCCGTTTTGATCGACCAGATCCTTGCCCGGTTCGGTCTTGTACCACGATTTGCGGTAGCCAGCCGCGATTGACAGCTCATCGATGAACGAGTTCCTGATGATCGGAATCTGCGTTTCCGCGAAGAGCTCGAGCACGCGGAAGGCGCCGTTGACCGGAAGCGTCGGAGCGCCCTGGCCGGTGAGGTCACCCGCCTGGAACGACTGGTCGGGATTCAGGCTGAGCGATTCCTTGCGATACTCTGTACCGACGTTGACGCCGATCCCCTCATCCGACCACGGGGTCTGAATTCCCATCTCGCCCAGCGCGCCGGTGAAGTTCAGGTTGGCGACCTGCTCGTTCGTCTTGCCCTCGATCACTCCGAACACGTTCAGGTAATTGAGCGCGGCCGCGGACGGTCCAGCGCCGGAGAAGATGTCGAAGGGCACGCAGTTGATGTCGGTGCCAGCGAGGACCGAGCGGCAGGTGGGAACCGCCCCCGCCGTACCCGGAGCAACTTCAACACCATTCAGGACGTCCACCACGTTCAGCGCGTTGATCAGGCGGGCCGTCGAGAACTCGTTCCGATAGACCTGCGAATAGTTGGTCCGCCCGTACTGGAAGTAGGTGTCGTACGACCAGACGTTGCTGAGGTCGCCCCGCGTACCGACCACGCCACGGAAGTTGGTGTGCGTCAGGTCGCTGATGCGCGGACCGCCTTCGACGTTGCGCCGAAGCAGCTGGAAGAAGGCGTTGTTGTACTGCAGGCCGGTCGGACCGAAGAAGGTCAGCGGCGCAGGGAGACCTGAGCGCGGCTCGGGCCCGACACCGAGCGCCGGGCCGAAAGCAGCGCCAGCAGCAATGGGGAACCCGCCGACCACTCCGGCGATCAGATTTTCCGGAGAGCAGATGAAATTACGCTGCGCCGTAGTCATCAGCGGATTGTCGCAGTTGATTTGCAGCGTGTTGCCGAAATCGCCAGACGGGGCGATCTGCGCCAGCGTGTGGTCGTCCATGAACATGAATTCGAGGTACGGCTTGATCTCGTCCGCGATTTCATAGTTGGCGAACGCGCCGCCGATGTAACGCTCGTCGGGCCGCTGGAAATAGTTGTACGGATTGAAGTTGAACCGCGGACCGCGCGAGCCGATCGTGCCCGGGCCAAGTCCCCGCGCAACCAGCGTGGAGAAGAAAGGAACGGTGGCGGTTCCGCCGCCCGTGGTGGTGGTGACCGCCGGACCATGGAACAGGAACACCGAGCCGGTCGCGTTCGTCGAGGAACCACCGCAGAAGATCGTGCTGGTGGTCGGGGCCGTGCCGTTCAGAGCGCACGCGCTGTAGTCACGCCGCGCCTGCAGAATCGGCTTGACCTTGCGATAGCCGAAATAGGCCATTGCGTGGCCGCGGCCGTCGTCGAACTTGGCGCCGAGAGAAACGGTGCCGTCGAAGGCGCCGCCGTCGGCAACGCTGCCGCGAGGATAGGAGAAGCCGTTCGCGCCAGTAGCGATGCGGCGGTTCAGGACGCCGCAAACGGTCTCGCCCGGCTGGGCCGGATTTGAAATCGACGGACAGCGATTGTTGTGCTGCCAGTAGCTGTAGGTGCCATCGAACCGGATGCCGGTGAACTCGGTGTCCATCAGGAAGTTGACGACGCCCGCGACCGCGTCCGCACCGTACACCGACGATGCGCCGCCGGTCAGAACCTCGACGCGCTTGATGAGCGCGGAAGGAATGACGTTGAGGTCGGCCGCCTGGCTGGTGCTGTTCGGGTCACCCGGCATGAGGCGCCGGCCGTTGATCAGCACGAGGGTGCGCTTCGATCCGAGGCCGCGAAGGTCGACCGTGGCGGCGCCCGTGCTTCCGTTCGAAACGTAGGAGCTCTGGCTCGGAGTAACCGACGGCAGCGAGTTCAGAACGTCCTCGACGCGGGTCGCGCCCGAGAGCTTGACGTCCTGGTTCGAAACCACCGTGACCGGTGCGGCCGAAGTGAGGTTCGGCTGCGGAATGCGCGAACCGGTGACGATGATCTCGCTCTGGTTGGTAACCGGCTGTCCCTGCGCGTTCGTCGCCGGAGTCGGCTGCGCCGTAATGTCGCCCGAGGGCTGCGTCGTGTCTGTCGGCGGTGTCGGCTGAGGCGCCGGCGTGGTCTGCGCGTAGGCAGGCGTTGCAAGAACGCTGACGCCAACCAGGAGGCTGGTGGCAAGCAGGCGCTGGCGGAAATCGAGCGTCATAAAATTGTTCCCCTTAACTAGCCGCGTCCGAAGATACGGCAGCCCTTGTGCGGCAGGCATGGCCCACCGAACTGCAAGCCTGAATACGGGAACGAACAAGAGACTGGCAACCGTTCGGCAGCCACCGAAACGAACTTGGCGGGCCGATGTCGCAAATATGCAACAGGGTCGCCTTGTGGCGGTGAAGCGCCTAGAGATAAGGTCCAAGGGTGAAGAGCAAGGGACTTGAGGGGGTTATGAGCAGACATGTGATGCTTGCGGCGGCAGCCGGAGCGATGATCCTGGGGACAAGCGCATCTTCTGCAAAACCCGTCGACACGACGGTTCCCCAGCAGATCCAGCGCCTGCTCGCCTGCCGCGCGGTAACGGACAATGCGGCCCGCCTTGCCTGCTTTGACAAGGAGACGCAGACCGTTGCCGGCGCTTTCTCCACCGGCGACGTCGTCGCTCTCGACCGCGAGAAAGTGCGCTCGACCAGGCGCACCTTGTTCGGTTTCCACGTGCCGACGCTCGGAAATGTGTTCGGCGGCGATGATAATGAGATCAAGCAGGTTGAAGGCGTGGTTGCCGCGGTCGGTGGCAATGCCGACGGCGGCTACATCATCCGACTGGAAGACGGCGCGCGCTGGTCGCAGACCGACGGCAAGCCGATCGCGTTGGAGCCGCGGCGCGGCGACAAGGTGGTCATCAAGCGTGGCGCGATGGGAAGCTATTTCCTGAGCGTCGAGCGGCAGCCGGGCGTCAGGGTCGAGCGGCTGAACTGACCTACCGCTTCCTGGACGCCTTCTGCTCCGCTTTCAGGCTTGCCTCGGCATCCACGTAAGGCTCCTGCCGCTCGACGCTCCAATAGCGCAGCTCGTGCAGCGGAATTCGCGCTCCCGTAACGGCGCAAATCACATGGTCGCCATCCGACAGCAGGCGGAATGTCCCGGCCAGATAATGGATTCGCGCGGCCTTGCCGCTGCCGGTCATCAACATAGATCTACTCCTCCGGCTGATCGAACAGGCCGGGTTGTGGAGGCATGTAGGATCGACGCGGCTTGCGCTCAACCGGCTTCGACTCGTGGCCGTCGACCGAGGCCTCGACAGCGCCATCGCCGAAATGGAGGGTCAGCACGCGCTCGGCGCGGGCCTGGTCGGCCCGCGTCAGCGTCTGGCCGGCGCGGCTCGTCACTCGGACGAACCCCTTCGACAGCGGCCGCTCGGGATGGACCAGTTCGGCCATCTTCCAGGCGGAGGCCAGCCGCTCGGTCAACTGCCGGATGCGCCGGTCGATCAGCTCGCGCTGAAGGCGTACCGCGACAAGATTCATATCCGCGCGCGCGTGTCCCGCGCGCGAGGCGAGCGAACGCGGCAGGCGCTCTCCCAGCTCGTCCAGCCGTTGCACCATCGGGGCGAAGATCGCCTGCGGCTCGGGCCAGCGGCAGGCGGTAAGCTCGTAGCGCTCGCGGCCGCGCTCGACGCGCCGGGACAGGCATTGCTGTGCGCGGTGGCCAAGCTCCGCCAGCTCGGCGAGACGCCAGAGCGAGTGCAGCCGGTCTTCCGCGCGCGCGATGCGGTCGGTCAGAAGCTCACGGCGAAGCCGCGGGGCGACGCTGTTCAGGTCGGCGCGCGCGCTCCCCGCACGAGCGCCGAGCGAACGCGGCAAACGCTCGGCGAGCTCATCGATGCGCTGGGCCATCGGGGCGAAGATCGCCTGCGGCTCGGGCCAGCGGCCGACGGTCAAGTCGAGTCGCTCGCGGCAGCGTTCGGCGCGACGGGCGAGGCAGTGCTGCGCGCGATGCGCTAGCTCCTTCAATTGGGCGAGCAGCTCGCTACGAACCGGGACCGCGATCTCGGCGGCTGCGGTCGGAGTCGGAGCGCGCACGTCCGCGGCATAGTCGATCAGCATCGTATCGGTT
>CBHTSV010000138.1:0-6111 GCA_966095215.1 uncultured Sphingomonas sp.
CTATGATTTCACGCCGGAGCTTCGAGCAGGCCTGCTGGTCCAGCGGGCCTATAATCCCGGCGGGACGACGGTGCGCTTCGACACGGGCGCACCGGACAATTTCGAACCGGAGACGCTGTGGGACTATGAGCTGTTCGCCCGGGCGAAAGTGAGCCGCGGGATCACCGTCGAAGGCAACATCTTCTATTACGACATGCGCAACGCACAGCGGTCGCGCGACATCGGCATTCCCTCGCCCCGCGGCACGGTCGGTTTCGCCGACCTGTTCAACGTGCCGAAGGCGCGGAGCTATGGGCTCGAGGCGCGGACGGACTGGCGCGTGAGCCGGCGCTTGTCGGCCGGGATTTCGCTGGGCCTGCTCGACACGAAGATCGTTCGCGCCGAGGGGCTGTATGCCGGCTACGAAGGCAAGCAGTTCCAGCGCTCGCCCCATCTCAGCGCGTCGGCCGCGCTGGACTGGAACCCGACCGACGGTGTGCGACTATCCGCGCAAGTGCGCCACAGCGGCCGCTACTTCAGCGACGACCTCAACAATCCGCTCTTCAGGATCGGTGCTTCGACGAGGGTGGACGCCCGGGCTGAGTGGTCGCCGGGCACGGTGATTCTGTCGGCGTACGCGCGCAACCTGTTCGACAAATTCTACTTCACGTCCTTGGGTTTCGGCACGCCGCCACTTGGGCTCCCGTCGCTCGCCACGCTCGGCGAACCGCGCGAGGTCGGGCTTGGAATCGAAAGCCGCTTCTAGACGATCCCCAGCTGATAGTCGGGCCTGATCCCGCGATTGGCCCAATATTCGGTCAGCCCGATCCCGTCGCACAGGGATCGAAAACGGGGATCGGCGCGAAGCGGTGCGGTAGGAGGAATGAACAGCCATGGCGCGAACCGCCACGCGGTGCTCCTGACCGGTCCTCGATTGGCCGCGGATTGAAGGCGCGCGTCCGCTGCGGCGCGAACGGCAAAAAGCGCGTCGACGATCTCGAACGCCGAATCCACTTCGCCGAGCGTCGACAATACGCAGATCGCTTGCGTGGAAAGCTTGAGGTCTCGCTCCGCTGCCTCGACGTTTGCCTTTCGCGCAGCCGCGATGCTCGCCGGCGAGCGCTGGTCCAGCGCCGCAAGCGAAACCCGCCAGAGCGCGACGGATGCAGACGAGAAACTCTGTGGCCTGGTCTCCTCGTTGTCGAGCATTGCGAGGGCCGCGCGCGGCCGTCCGGTGTACGCGAAGATCGAGAATCGCGCGCCGCGCACAAACCAGTGGTCCGGCCAATATTGCATTGCCCTGTCGATGACCCTGTCAGCCTCGGCGGTTCGGCCAAGGATCCACAATAATTGCGCCTTCGGAAAGTTGTTCGCCGCCGCAAGCGGTTTGATCGCGAGCGCGCGCTCGACCAAAGCCAGGGCGTCGCGGCTTCGGCCAGCCGTCTGCAGCAGACCCCACAACTGGCGCATCGCAAAAATGTCATTCGGATCTCTCGCAAGGATCGCCCGGAGGTGATCTTCAGAGGTCGCCAGATCCAGCGTCGACCGCTGAAGCATGTACACTGCCAGAAGCGCGTTCGGTTCGTTCCGGTCGATCGCGAGGGCAGCTCGCGCAGCCCCCTCCGATTCCCGCAGCGCGGCGTCGACTCCCGGTCCTTCGCCAAGTTCCGCATGCAGCGCCTGCGTGTACGCCAACATACCCTGAGCTCTGGCGTCGCGCGGCCGGAGGGCGACGGCCTCTCGAAAATATCGCGCGGAATCGGTGCCGGGATTGCCATAGTCCGCGTCCTGCTCACCGCGCTCCATCAGCGCGTCGAAACGGGAATCGGCGCGCGGCCGGTTGGCCCACCATAAACCGGCGCCACCGAGGACCGCCGCTGCTGCCACTCCGCCGCCGACCAATGCGCGCCGCGACACGCTCGAGGTCTCTGCCATTCCCGCACCGGCAGGGACGCCATGGTCGAGATAGTCGAGAATCTGGCCCGTCAGTCGGTAGCCCGTGCGCGGGATGGTCCCTATCTCGAACAGCCCCGGCGCGACATCGGAGCCGGTGCGCCGCACCCTGGCGATGGCGCGGTTGAGGCTGTCGTCGCCGACATAGACGCCGCCCCAGCACTGCTCGAACAGCTCGCCGCGGGTGACGACCTTGCCGCCGGCATCGAGCAGCAGCAGGAAGACCTGCATGATGAGCGGCTCGACGTTGGCGCGGCCCGCGGGCCCCTCGATCAGCCGGCGGGACGGGCTGACCAGCATCGGGCCGAGCTGAAGGTCGGGCCTTAGCGCCAGGTCCGTCAACTTCAGCATTGGCGCCCCCGCCTCCGTCGCCACCAACGTTGGTCAGCAAATGATCATAAGATCATCGGCAAACCTTCATCGCACATCAGGTCCCCAAATTCTACGCGCGCTCAGTCATTTGCAGCTGAGCGAGGGCGCTATGCAGAAGATTACTTCACGCGGACTGGGGCGGGTCGCCTGCGCCGCCGGACTTTCCGCGATTACGGCGGCCGCATTGGCAATGCCGTCTTTCGGCGAGTGGTCGGCGCGGTCCGATATCGAAGCTTTGCCCGGGTCATCGACAGAGGTGAATTCGCCTTCGATCGACGGTTGCGCGAGCATTTCGCCGGACGGCCTGACTCTCGCATTCAACTCCTTCCGGAGCCTGAACCAGGAGATCTGGATTGCTACCCGAACGAGCACGTCGGAGGGGTTCGGCGATCCGGTCATGCTGCCGGCGCCCATCAACACGCCGGCGCAGGAATTCTGCCCGACCATAACCCAGGGCCATCGCCTCTATTTCTCGCGATCAACCGGTGTGGCCGGGACCGGCGATCTTCTTGTTTCGAAGCTGGGTCCGAAAGGCTGGAGCCAACCCGAAAACCTCGGACCGGCGATCAACCAGCCCGACACCGTCGAAGAAAGCGCCAGCTTTTACGAGGATGACGAAGGCCGGGAAGTGCTGGTCTTTTCGCGTCGTCCCAACGGAGCTTTCGTGGAGCCCGGAGGGCAGATCTACGAAAGCGTGGACGGCGCTCCCGCCACCCTGGTCGCCGGCGGCCCGCACAGCTCGGGGTCCGACAACCGGCCGAGCGTGACCCACGACGGGAAGGAGATTTTCTGGGATTCGATGCGCACGGGGTCGCTGGGTCCGGACATCTGGTACGCCAGGCGGTCGAATACGTCGGAGCCTTTCGGGTCGGCCATTCACCTGAGCGAGCTCAGTTCCGAGGCGGCCGATACCAGGCCGTTCGTAAGCTGGAACGGCGAGATGCTGATCATCTCGGCCAACAGCGACATGTGGTTCGCGACGCGCTCGAAGGCCGCCGGCCAATAGCCGCGGCGCCGCAGCCGGCAACCATGCAACACAACCTCAAAGGAAGAGACGATGAAAAAGGATGTTCGCAACCTGTCGATTGCCGCGTCGGCGCTGTCGCTTGCCGCATGCGGCGGCGGGGGAACGCCGGTCGCTTCGATCCCGACGCCGCCGGTCACGCCGACCCCGACGCCGACCCCGACCGGCTCGCCATTACCGCCTGCCCATCTTGGCCTCGTGAGCTCCGCGCCGTTCGCCGTCCTCGGAATGGGGGACACGTACAGCAAGGATTCGGCCGGGCATTCGACGCTCCTGTCCGCTCCTTCCGCGCAGACTGTGCAGTTCAGCTATGACTCCGCGAGCAATTCCTACTTCATCACCCTTCCCGGCTTCCAGCAGGGAACGCTCGCGAACACCGCTTACAACGGCACCGTAGGCCAGGTCGCAACCAGCACGGTCAGCCAGGTCATGGAACTGTCGTTCGGGTTCCTGCTGCCCGCATTCGTCACCCTGCCGGTGCCGGGATCGAGCCACAGCCCCTACACCTATACGAGCTTTGGTTCCTGGAACGGCCAGCCGAGCGACATGGTCCATAGCGAAGGCGTCTTCGCCTACGGCATCCCGACAGCAGCAGGCGACGTCCCGGTCACCGGCACCGCCAGCTACACAGCGGACATCAACGCAAGCATCAATGCCGGAACGGACAGCGCCTTCCCGGTCGGCGGCGCCGTGAACCTGCAGTTCGACTTTGCAGTAGGGACACTCAGCGGCTTCATGCATCCCGAGATCGCCGACGACTTCGACGGCATCTTCGTCGACTTCGGCCAGTATGATTTCACTCAGACGGTCTATTCGACGGGAAGCACGACCTTCTCCGGCAAGTTCATTGTCCCGGGGCTGCCGAACGCCGATTCCTCGTTCAACGGCATGTTCACCGGTCCGCAGGCAGCCGAGCTCATGGCCCAGTTCCAGGCGCCATATCTCGTCGACGGTCAGCAGGGGACGCTGGCCGGAGTCTGGATCGGCAAGAAGAACTGAGCGGCCATGCGCGTGCGGCGAAATCGCCCGGCGGGCGCGCTCCTGCTGGCACTGGGCCTGGCGACAGGGGCTGAACCGTCGGCTGCCAGCAGCATCTCCCCACAGGGGCAGACGGTGCGGGCGACCGCGGCGCAGATGTTCCTGCTTGTCGACGAATATCTGCGGCGCGGCTCGCTCGAGAACGCGGAATCGGTGCTTTCCCTGCTGTCGCGTGATCCGAACTCCGATGTTCGGAACGAAGCCCGGTTTCGGCGTGCAAAGCTCCTCCGCTCGGAAGGCATGAAGACCGACGCCGCGCTGCTGCTCCGCGAGATCCTCGACGAGAAGCCGGCGGCTGCCCCGGTGCGCCTTCAGCTCGCCCAACTGCTCCAGGAGCTTGGCGACGTCGACGGGGCCTTGCGCGAGGTGAGGGCTGCGCAGGCGACGGGCCTGCCGCCCGGCGTCGCCCGGATCGTGACCCGCTATTCGGAAGCGCTGAGAGCGCGGCGGCCGTTCGGCGCGAGCTTCGAAATCTCGCTCGCGCCGGACAGCAACATCAACCATGCGACCCGCTCCGACACGCTCGGCACGGTGTTGGGCGATTTCGCAATCGACAGCGAGAGCAAGGCGAAGCCGGGCACCGGGCTGGCGCTGCACGGACAGGCGTATCGCCGGTTCGCCTTGCCAGGGGAGGCGAGTCTGCTGGTCAGGCTGAACGGCATTGCCGACGTCTATCGGGAAAGCGAATTCAACGACATCGCGATCGACGCGGCGGTGGGGCCGGAGCTGGTCCTCGGTAGCAACCGGCTCAATCTCGAGGCCGGAGCGACGCAGCGCTGGTTCGGGCAGAAGCCGTTCATGCGCTCGGCCCGCCTCGGCGCGACATGGACGCGGCAGCTCGGCGGCCGGACCCAGCTGCAGCTGAATGCGACCGCCGCGTTCGTCGACAATCGCTTCAACGATCTCGAGGACGGCAAGAGCTATTCCGGACGAGTCGATGTCCAGCATGCCCTGTCGCCGACGACCGGGATCGGCGCGAGCATGTCGATCGAGCGGCGGGTGCTCGAGGATCCCGGCTATTCGACCACGGGTTGGAGGGCAGGGCTGCTCGGCTGGCATGAGCTGGGCCGGATGACCTTCACTGCCGGCGCCTAGACGGGGCGGCTCCGGGCCGACGAGCGGCTGCAGCTGTTCCCTGAAAGGAGGGCCGACCGTTATTCGCGGCTGAGCTTCGGGGCGACGTTCCGCCAGCTCGGCTGGCACGGGTTCGCGCCGGTCGCGCGCTTCTCGATCGAGCGGAACCGGAGCTCGATCGAGTTCTACGATTATCGACGGAGGCGCACGGAGCTGGGCGTCGTGCGCGCTTTCTAGTTGCGGCTGGCAGGAGTGGAGGGACTCGAACCCCCGGCCCTCGGTTTTGGAGACCGATGCTCTACCAACTGAGCTACACTCCTAGAGCGCCGCGCCCTGCGAGGTAGCTAGCGTGGGCCGCGGGCGCAAGGTCACTTGATGACGGGAAGGCCGATCCATGTGCCGCCGGGGCCATGGAAGACGCGCTGGGTCGCGGGGCGGAAGTCTTGCGGCGCCGCGAACATGATGTTCGGGACGAAGGTCTGGGGGTTGCGGTCGTACAAGGGGAACCAGCTCGACTGGACCTGGACCATCAGTCGGTGGCCGGGCTGGACCGTGTAATTCACGCCGGGAAGCGAGAATTCGTAGGTGACTGGCTGGTTAGCGGGGACCGGCGAAGGCTTGGCGGGGTCGTCGCGGTAGCGGGCGCGGAGGACGTCCATGGCGATGGCGAG
>CBHTSV010000139.1:0-4793 GCA_966095215.1 uncultured Sphingomonas sp.
CGCCAGAGCCTGGTCAGCGACCCGATCGAACCCGCAAGCTCCACCTTATTCCCCCTCGAAATTCACGCGCTCGCGCTCGATCACGAGCGGGGTCCCACGCGTTCGGTCGGAGATGGCGCGGATTTGCACGCCAACGAGGCCAAAGAACATGAAGAGGAGGCCGAATTGCAGCTCCAGCAAAGCGGCGAACAGCCACATGAGAGGGCTTAGGTCATGGAACGCGGTCCACAGCGCTCCGATGAAGGACAGGAAGGAGACGCAGAGCGTGACGAAGCCGAAGTAGAGGGGAACTCGAAGCAGCCCCTTGGATGAGGCGGCGAGTCCCGACAGGGCGAAGTCGAGCAGCGACAGGAAGTTGTTCTTGGTCCGCCCGCCGGCGCGCTCCGGCCGCTTGAAGGGGATGGTCTCGATCGGGAAGCCGGTCTCCACCAGCAGCGCGCGGAAGAAGGGCTCCGGCTCGTTCAGCGCCTCCACGGCCCTGACGACCTGCGCGTCGTACAGCCCGAATCCCGTCGCGTTTGGAATGATCGGATAGTCGCCGAACTTCCGCTGAAGCGCATAAGAGGCGTTGCGGCAGGCGGTGAGGATCGCGCCGGACTTCTCCGTCTCGCGAACTCCGAGCACGATCTTGGCGCCGTTTTGCCAGCGGCGGACGAGCTCGGGGAGGAGTGCCGGCGGATCTTGGAAGTCCGCGCACATGTTGACCACCGCGCGGCCCCTCGCCTGGTAGATGCCGTGCGTGGGCGAGCGCATCTGGCCGAAGTTGCGCGTGTTCACGATCAGCTTCACCCGCGCGTCGCGGTCGCAGATCTCGCGAATGATCGGGACGGTGCGGTCAGTTGAACAATTGTCGATAAAGATCAGCTCGAACGCGCAGCCGGTCTTCTCCATTTCGGCAATGACGGCCTTGCAGATGGCCTCCGCATTCTCTTCCTCGTTGAGGCAGGGAATGACGATCGAAATTTCGGGGGATGAGCTTTTCTTAAGCATATCGGCTGTGCTTCTCGCTGGCCGCGCCGGACGCGAAGGATGCCGCCGTCTCGGCGACCTGCTGCGCGAACGGCAGATGTTCGATTCCGTACTCCGACAGCAGGCGGCGGTATGCGGCGTCATTGCCGACATATTCGTCCGCCGGATCGCTCTTGAGCGGCGGCCGCTCGATGGCGACGGGGCCGAGAGTCTCTGAGACGATTTCCGCGATCCGCTGCATTTCGAGCCGCTCGCCGCCGGTGGAGAAGCGGACGACGCCCG
Source organism: uncultured Sphingomonas sp. (assembly GCA_966095215.1). GTDB lineage: Bacteria > Pseudomonadota > Alphaproteobacteria > Sphingomonadales > Sphingomonadaceae > Sphingomicrobium. The sequence goes on from CBHTSV010000139.1 coordinate 1,252, forward strand.
GGCCATGTTCGAGCATGGCCCCGAAGACCAGCGACATAAGCTCGCGGATTGCGACGTAGGAGCGGTAGACGGGGAAGCCGGACCGGATCGAGATCGGACGACCGGCGAGCGCGTCGCTGATGAAGGAAGCGAGCGCATAAGTGTCGTGCTTGTTGATGTGCGGGCCCGACAGAGCGAAAATCCGCGCGATGACCGCGCGCGTGCCGCGATCCTTCGCCCACTGAGCGAAGGCATCCTCATCGGCCTTCTTGAGCGATCCGTAGAGTCGCATGTCGGTCGGACTTTCGGGATTGTCGGCAAGGCCGGCGGCGCCTGACGAGGCGACGAAGACTGCGGTCGCGCCGATCATGTCGAGTGCTTCCAGCACGGTTCGGCTGAGAACCCGGTTCAACCGGCGATATTCGTCCTCGTCCATCCCGGCGACCTTCTCCTTGGTCAGGAAGGCGAGGTGGAGGACCAGCGTGGGCGCGGACGGCAGCGCGAGCATCGCGATGATCGGCCTCTGCTCGATCGTTCCGGCGCCGAAGTCGATGGTGCGCGGCGCGGAGCCGAACACGAAGACGCGCTTGGCGAAGTCGCCGGGCCCGAGCGTGTTGTGGAGCAGCTCGAGTGTCACCTTGCCGATCCACCCTCTAGCGCCGGTGATGACGATACGAGTGTCCGACGCTGGGAGCGCCGTCGCAGCAGGTCCGGTGAGGACAGGAAGCGCGCTCATCGCCGCACCGTTTCCATGTTCCGGAGGGCCTCGAACCAGCCGTCGGGCAGATCCGGAGTCATCCGGTCGATGGGGTTGGATTCCATCGAGCCGCTCTCGGTAATCCGGCTGCTGATCTTCGGGAAATAGGTCTGCTCTGGATCGATTGGGACGATGAACGCCTGCGGGCCGGCGCCCTCCAGGCGAGCGAGGAATTCCTCATCCGTATCGAAGTCGAGCGGAAGCTCCATCACCGGAACGTCCCAGGCCGCGAATAGCCGCGTCCATTGCGGCAGGCCGAGCCCGGTCTGGGGATCGCAACCCAGATAATTGCCGTTGAAATAGCTGCGCTGAGTCATTCGGATCGATGCGTGGCCCTGGTCGTGGAAGATGAAGATCTTCAGGTTGCAGCGGTTGACCATGACCGTGCCCAGCTCCTGCAGGTTCTGGGCGAAGCCGCCGTCGCCTTCGATCAGGAAGGTCCGCTTGTCGGGGCGGGCGACCGAGGCGCCGATCGCGCCCGAAAGGCCGTAGCCCATCGAGGCGAGCGACTTGTTGGTGAGCAGGCGCTGGCCGTGCTTCTGCTTGTAGAGCTGCATCGACAGAGTGAAGGCGCTGCCGCTGCTGCACGGGATGATGAGGTCGTCCGTGCGCGTCAGCTGCTCGAGCCGAACGATGAAGTCATAGGGTGAGATGTAGCCCTCACCGGTCTTGTTGACATCCTCGACGCGCGGAATGACGGCGCGGATCGCCTGCGCGTGGGCGAGCCAGTCGTCCTTGCTCGGCAGGTCCGCGGCGACGAACCGGGCGAGGAAGTCGTTGGCGTCCGCCGCATAGCCGTGATCGACGTTGGGATGCCCCTTGGCGATTTCGCACTCGTCGATCTCGACCTGTTCGATGTCGGCGTCGCGGCCGAATTCCTGCCAGTTGAAGCCGGTCTGCTGCATGCCGAGCCGGGTGCCGACGGCGATGATCAGGTCCGACTGCTGGATGATGATGTTGGAGCTGCGCTGTCCCCAGGTGTTCGGCCGGCCGAGATAGATGGGGTCGTCCCCGTCAAAGCGGTCGGCGCCGTTGTACGTCGTCATCGTCGGAATGCGCTTGGCGATCATCATTTCGCGCAGCTCCGCGGCCTTCGCATAGGAGACGCCGCCGCCGACCAGCAGGATTGGACGCTCGGCCTTGTTGTAGAGGTCGATCACACGCTGCAGGTCTTGCTCGCGGATCGTGGGCAACGCCGGCGCCTTGATCGGCGGAAGCTCCTCGCGATCCACCGTAGCGGCCTGAACATCGAGCGGGATCTCCAGGAAGACCGGGCCTTTTCGCGGAGTCCAGCTGACCGCAATCTTGGACAGGAACTCTGCGGCCGGGATCGGCTTCATGAAGCGGTAGGAAAGCTTCGTCGTTGATTCGACCAGCGCCGCGCCGTCAATCTCCTGAATGCCGCGCGAGCGGATTTGCCTGTTGGCGAGGTCGGTCGTCTTCACCTGGCCCCCAACCACGAGTAGCTCTCGGCTCTCCAGGTACGAACCGGCCATGGCAGTGACGATGTTGGTGAGGCCCGGCCCGGCGGTGACCAGAGCAAGCGCCTTTGCCGGCGCCGCGATCTCGTTGAAATATTCGGCCGCGATGCCCGCCGCGACCTCGTGCACAACCGGCACTCCCTTCAGATAGCGGCTGAGGCTCTCGGTCAAATGCATGATGTTGCCGCCGCCCACGTAGAAATAGTGGGTGTAGCCGGCCGCCTTCAGCCACTCGCCGATCTGGTCACTGTACTTTAGCGGAGCCATTGGCCTGCAGCTTCAGCATGGATTGAATGATCGCCATCACCTGGTGCTGGCTGAGGCTCCGGTCGCCGCTTGCGTCGTACCCCCAGTCGGCATGGAGCGGCAGGTGGACCTTCCCCTCGAACGGCTCGAGGTGATGGTTCATGTCGTCGACGTAGACGACGAGGTGCCGCGGGTCGTCGAGCCACCCGAGGGTGCGCGCAACGTCGATCTTGGAGCCGGCGCGGCGGATGTCCTCCTGGCCGCAGATCGGAATTTCGCCTGCGCCGTAAAAGCTCATCGTCCGCGAGATCGACTTGGTGTCGCGGGTCGAAAGGACGTGAAAATATTCCGGATGCTCGATCAGCAGCGGCTTCAGCAGGAAGAAGAAGTCGTAGGGCGACATGACCTTCGGCCAGTCGGGGTCCCGCATCATCTCCTTGCGGTTCTCGAAGAAGCGCTTCGCAAATTCCCAGTCGCCGGCGTCGGGCTTGACCTGCGGGAGCTGGTCGAATTGCCGGTCGAAGACCGAGCTGTCGTACAGCCGCCGATATTGCCACGCGTCCGTCACATATGCGCGGAACTCGAGGAACTCCTGGAAGTCGACGTCCTGGCGGAAGCCATCGACCCCTTCGGCCGTGCGGTTGCAGACCGAATAGGCCTCGAACGCCGTGTTGAAGAGCACGCCGTCGAAATCGAGGATGATCTTGAGGTCCATCCTCTAGAGCCTCGACTGGATCGAGCTGTGGCGCTTGCTCATCGAGTCCAGCGACTTCTGCAGCGGGCGCATGCGGATCTCGAGCAGCTCGCACTCGGCTTTGATCGAATCCTCGAACGTGCCGTCGAGGATGAACTGCTCCATGCGCATCACGATCTTGCGCGTCTCGACGGCGTCGAGGAGGGTCGCTAGCTCATGACCCTGGCGCATGATCTCGCGGGTCATTGCATCGACGCTTCCGCCCATCGTCACTTCCAGGCCGCGGGTCTTGGCGGCACGGGCGACCTTGAGCGTCTTCTCAAGCGTCTGCGGGCAGTTCGTGCTGCTTCCGCCGAAGGAGGAGGTCAGGTCCGACCGGCCGATC
>CBHTSV010000140.1:0-3663 GCA_966095215.1 uncultured Sphingomonas sp.
CCGCCACGGCCGGGCCAACTGCGACGTCCAAGGCGGGCGCGGCCCCTCCAGCCTTGCCGCGGCCGCGGCGGCGCTTGACTTGGGCCCTCGCGGCCGGAACAACCGCAATTGCCGCGACGGCTGCCGTGCTTCTGTGGTGGCAACCATGGGAGGGGCATCAGGCAACCCCAGTCGTGGCGGTAACTGCAGCCGATTCCTCGCCGGACAGCAGGTCCCTTGCTCGCGATTTGCTCGTGCAGCTTGGAAAACTCCAGGCAACCAACCCCGATGCTTTGAAGCTGGTTAGCGGCACGTCGGAACATCCGGGTCTGATCCTTCAGGCAAGCGCGTCCGACCAGGCCCAAAATATGACAGCCGGCCTGACCTTGCTTGGAGGCAGAAATGGCACGCTGCTGTGGTCGAAAGACTATAGCCAGCCGCGCGACCGCCAATCCGACCTGCGCCAGCAAGTCGCCTATTCGGCCGCTCAGGTACTTCGCTGCGCCGGCGAGGCGCTGGGCGGCGAAAAGCCTCTGAATGAAGAGCTTCGCAAGGTCTACCTGAATGGCTGTGCGGAGTACGGGCAATCGGTTGGGGAAGATGCGAGCAGTGTCGTCAGCCTGTTTGAAAAGGTGACCGTAGGCGCGCCGAACTTCAGGCCGGGGTGGGAGAAACTGCTGCTCGCATCAGGTGCAGTTGCGTCATTGTGGTCACCGCTTGATCAGCCAGACCGCGATCCGGAAAAGGCCCTACGCAGGCACATCACCGATGCCGCTCGCCACTTTCCGGACCTGCCCGAGATCCTTATGGCCAAAGCGGACCTGCTTCCCTTGGAAGATTACAGCGAGCGAATGGCGATGCTGGACCGCGCCAAACGACTCGATCCCTCCAACTCGGCGGTACTGGCGTTCCGATCTCAGGAATTGGGCCGCGTCGGCCGCATGGATGAAGGCGTGACGGACGCCCAGCAGGCCTTTCAATTCGATCCGCTCTCCGCAGCGCTCGTCGACAACCTGGTTAGCGCGCTCGCCTATTCCGGTGCACTGAGCAATGCCCAGGAGGCGCTCGACAATGCCCAGCGCCTCTGGCCGGGCAGCTCCAGCGTCACTAGCGCTCAATTTCGTTTCCATTTGCGGTACGGCGATCCACGCATCGCGCTCGATATCCTCCACAAAAATCCGAACTACCGTGGAAGCGAGACATTCCTAGAGGCGCGCATGGACCCCTCCCCCGCCAAGATAGCAAGGGCTGTGCAGTTTACACGCGCCGGAGCCAAGTTTTACCGGGACTACTCCTTCCTTGCTCAAACTTTGGCCGAGTTCCACCGCGAAGACGAACTCTACGCCTTCCTCCTCGAATGGAAGCCACCCCACGCCCGATCGGGGTTCGAAGTCCTGTTCCGGCCGCAGTTCAAGAAGTTCCGGCAGGATCCTCGCTTCATGCAGATCGCAACGAAGGCCGGATTGGTCGCCTATTGGCGCACGAGCGGCCGCTGGCCCGATTTCTGCTTCGCAGCGGACCTCCCTTACGACTGCAAGCAAGAGGCAGCGAAACTGCTCGCGCCGAAGTCGTAGCAACGAACGTGGTCTCGCCAACCCTCATGCTCTGGCTTGCAGTCGCGCCGGTCATCGATATGCACATGCACACGTCGCGCGGGCGCCTCCAAGCTGAATACATCTGTGCGGGAGACGAGCTGGCGACCTACGCCGCCGTTCCGCTGAAGCCGACTGATGCGCCGGGCTGCGCGCATCCGCTTCGCTCGGCCGCGAGCGCGGATGAAATGCTTCGACAGACTCTGGCGGAGTTCCGGCGCTATCATGTGCGGCACGCCGTCCTTGCGCCAGGGACGGTGCCCGTTGCCGAGTGGACTGCCGCCGCGCCGGACATTTTCATCCCGGCACAGGATTTTCCAGGCAATCCGAGTCTAAGTCCGACCGCCCTTCGTGAGCTGTTCGCGCACGGCCGCTTTGCCATTTTCGCCGAAATCCAGGCCCAGGTCGCAGGAGTCCGCGCCGACGACCCGCAGCTCGAGCCCTATTGGGCGCTCGCCGAGGAGCTGGATATACCGGTCGGCATCCACCTCGGCGTGAGCAGTCCGGATCCCAATCGAGAGCCCACCCTGAAGAACTTTCGGGCAAACCTCACCACCCCATTACAGCTCGAAGACGTGCTGTTCCGCCACCCGAAGCTGCGAATCTACGTGATGCATTATGCATCACCGCTGGTCGACGAAATGATCCTAATGCTGTCGACCTACTCAAATCTCTATGTCGATGTGGCGGCCAACGATTGGACCTATCCGCGCGCGCAGTTCTACGGCGAATTGAGGCGCCTAATGGACGCTGGGTTCGGCAAGCGCATCATGTTCGGTACCGATGCCGGTCCATTCCCTCAGTCCATCGGAAAGGCCATCTCGAGCATCGAGGACGCGCCATTCCTGTCAGCGGAGCAGAAGCGCGACATTCTCTACAACAATGCCGCTCGCTTCCTGCGACTATCCCCTGAGCAGATCGATCGCGATTACGGTCGCGAGCGATAGGGCCCTCCAGGTCCACATCTCAAATGAAAAAGGGCGGAGCCGAAGCCCCGCCCTTCCATCAAACATCCGGTCCCTTGCTCAGGCGACCGGTTCGTCCTTTTTTACGCCGGCGGCAGCCGCGACCTCCGCTGCGAAATCGTCCTGCTTCTTCTCGATGCCCTCACCGAGCTGGAAACGGACGAAGCCTGCGAGCTGGATGCCCGTGCCCGCGTCCTTCGCCGCCGACGCGACCACCTCCGCGACCGGCGTCTTGTTGTCGATCACGAACAGCTGAGAAAGAAGCGCATTGTCCTTGCGGAACTTGGCGAGACCGCCCTCGACCATCTTCTCGATGATGTTCTGCGGCTTGCCGCTCTCTTTGGCCTTTTCCATCGCGATCGCGCGCTCGCGCTCCACGAGCTCGGCCGGGAGCTCCTCGGCCGACAGCGCCAGCGGGTGCGCCGCGGCGACGTGCATCGCAATCTGCTTGCCGAGCGCCTCGAGCGTTTCTGCCGGAGCAGCGCTCTCGAGAGCAACCAGCACGCCAATTTTGCCGAGACCTGGAACGACCCGGTTGTGGACGTAAGGTACGACGGCGCCCTCGCTCACCTCGACGAGTGCCGCGCGACGCAGCGACTGATTCTCGCCGATCTTGGCGATGTTGTCGGTCAGCTTCTCCGCGACCGTCCCGCCGCCTGGATACTGGGTGGCTCCGAGCGCCTCGACGTCCGTGCCGTGCTCGAGAGCCAGCTTCGCGACATTGCGAACGAAGTCCTGGAAGATCTCGTTCTTGGCGACGAAGTCCGTCTCCGAGTTCACCTCGACGATTGCGCCGCGGTTGGCCTCGACGGTTACTCCGACGAGGCCCTCGGCGGCGGTGCGGCCGGCCTTCTTCGCCGCGGCGGCGAGTCCCTTGGCGCGCAGCCAGTCGATCGCGGCTTCCATCTCGCCGTTGGTCTCGGCGAGCGCCTTCTTGCAGTCCATCATGCCGGCGCCGGTGCGCTCGCGCAGTTCCTTCACACTCGCGGCCGTGATCTCAGCCATGGGGTCTCTTCCTTTTGCACTAAACCGTTCGCCCTGAGCCTGTCGAAGGGCTGCCTTGCTCTTCCAAACCGAAGGACAGGGGCTTCGACAAGCTCAGCCCGAACGGAAGATGGGTAGCTTCT
>CBHTSV010000141.1:0-6759 GCA_966095215.1 uncultured Sphingomonas sp.
CCTCTTCAATCTCGAGGTCGCGACCGATCCGCAGATCAGCCCTGACGGACGAACTATCGCCTACGTGCGCAAATCGAACGAAATCATGACGGACAAGGCTCGGTCGACGATCTGGCTGGTCGATGTGGCGACGGGGCAGCAGCGGCCGCTTCTCGCCGGTCCGGGCTCCTATTCCTCGCCGCGCTGGTCGCCCGACGGGCAGCGCCTCGCCTATATCGCGGCCGAGGGCGGCAGCGCGCAGCTCTACGTTCGCTGGATGCCGAGCGGCGAAAGCGCCCGCATCACCGGCTTTCCGGACAGCCCCGACAGCATCGCCTGGTCGCCCGACGGCCGCCGCATCGCTTATTCGATGTTCGTGCCCGACGATGGGCTCAAGCTCGGCAAGGCTCCGGACAAGCCAGAGGGCGCCAAATGGGCCGACCCGCTCCAGATCATCGACGCGGTGACCTATCGCGCGGACGGCGCGGGCTATTTCAAGCCCGGCTATCAACAGATCTTCTGGGTGCCCGCGGACGGCGGCGCTCCGACGCAGCTCACGTTCGGCGCGACCAATGCGGGCGCACAGGTGTCCTGGACTCCGGACAGCCGCTCGGTCCTGTTCAGCGCAAATCTCGGCAAGAACTGGGAGCGCGACGTCAACGAGTCTGAAATCTATCGGCTCAGCATCGACGGCGGCCAGCCCGTCGCTCTGACCAGCCGCAAGGGACCCGACTTCCAGCCGGTGGTTTCGCCCGACGGGCGCCTGATTGCCTATGTCGGAAACGACGACGACGGGCGGGCGAACAAGGACAACAAGCTCTACGTCATGAATCTCGACGGCTCGGGAAAGCGGGTCATCACAGCGAACTTCGACCGGTCCGTCGGCAATCCGCTCTGGTCGGCCGACAGCCGGTCCGTCTACTTGCAGTACGACGAGCACGGCAGCAACCGCGTCGCGCGCGCGAGCCTCGACGGATCGATGCGTGACGTTGCGACCGCCCTCACCGGCAGCGGACTCGACCGGCCCTACAGCGGTGGCGAGTTCAGCGTTTCCCGCAATGGCGCCGTCGCCGTGACGACGGGCGACAACCTGCGCCCGTCGGATGTCGGCATCGCGTCAGGCGGAGCGGTCCGGAAGCTGACTCATCTCAACCAGCAGCTGCAGGCCAAGATGCTTGGGCAGCCGCAAAAGCTGGCCGTCACTTCCAGTTACGACAAGCGGCCGATCGACGCCTGGATGATCACTCCGCCGGACTTCGATCCCGCGAAGAAATACCCGCTGATCCTGGAAATCCACGGCGGCCCCTGGGCGGCCTATGGTCCGAGCTTCTCCACCGACGACCAGCTCTATGCCGCCGCGGGCTATGTCGTCGTTTACGCCAATCCACGCGGCTCGACTTCCTACGGCCAGGCCTTCGCCGACGAGATCGAGCAGAACTACCCCGGCAACGATTACGACGACCTGATGAGCGCGGTCGATGCGGCGATCGCGACGGGCCACGTCGATCCGAACAACCTGTTCGTGACCGGCGGCTCGGGCGGCGGCGTGCTCACCGCCTGGATCGTCGGCAAGACCAACCGCTTCCGCGCGGCAGCGACGCAAAAGCCGGTGATCGACCTCGCCAGCTTCGCGCTGACGACCGACTTCGCGGCGGGCTTCTCGCCTTACTGGCGCAAGGCACGGCCGTGGGAGGATCCCCAAGGCTATTGGAAATATTCGCCGCTAAGTCTCGTCGGCAACGTCAAGACGCCAACCCTCGTCGTGGTCGGGAGCGACGATTTCCGGACGCCCGTCAGCGAGTCCGAGCAATATTATACGGCGCTGCAGATGCGCGGCATTCCGACCGCGCTGGTGAAGGTTCCCGGCGCGAGTCACGGGAGCATCGCGGCGCGCCCGAGCCAGGCCGCTGCAAAGGCCGCCGCCATCCTTGCCTGGTTCGACAAGTATCGAACGGACAAGCAACCCGCTCAGCCGATCGCGCAAAATGGAGGGGCTCCTCCGCCGGCCGCGCACTAAGTATTGCAACTTTTTCGAGCGCCGGCAGTCCTTTCGCCGGCGTTCCTTCAATCATCCTGTCCGGGAGACTTGAACACGTGAAGACATTCCGCTGGCTCGCCGCAACCGCCATCGCGCTCACTGCAGCCCCGCTCATCGCCGCCTCGACGGGCGGCTTCAGCACGCAGCGCCTGGCCGAGATCAACAAGACCATCTCGTCCGATGCCTTCCAGGGCCGCGGACCCGCCACTGCCATCGAGCCGACGGTCATCAACTACATCGCCGACCAGCTGAAAGCCGCCGGCGTGCAGCCCGGTGGCGATCTCGTGAATGGTGGACGCAGCTGGTTCCAGAAAGTCCCGCTGCTCCAGTCGGAAATTACCGGCACGCCGACCATCAGCCTCAATGAGAACGGGACGGTGATTCCGTTGCGCCAGGGGCCCGATATCGCCGTGCTCGCGCCGCTGAACGGCGCAAGCCGCGTGGATATCAGGAACGCGCCGCTCGTCTTCGTGGGCTATGGAGTCGATGCTCCGGAGCGCGGCTGGAACGACTTCAAGAGCCAGGACATGCACGGGAAGATCCTGGTCGCGCTCGTCAACGACCCCGACTTTGAAGCCACCGCGGGCGAGCCGGTGGCCGGCAAGTTCGGCGGGAAGGCGATGACCTACTATGGCCGCTGGACCTACAAGTTCGAGGAGGCGGCGCGGCAGGGCGCGGCTGGAATCATCCTGATCCACGAGACCGCTCCCGCCTCCTACGGCTGGGAGGTCGTCCAGAACTCAAACACCATCCCGCAGTTCGATATCGTCCGCCAGGATCCCGCAAAGCAGCACAGCCCGCTAGAAAGCTGGATCCAGCGCCCGTTGGCGGTGCAGCTGTTCCAGCGCTCCGGGCTCGACCTCGAGCAGGCGAAGGCCGCGGCGCGCAGCCCGAACTTCCGACCGATGCCGCTCAAGGCGACTTTATCGGCAAGCTATTCGGCGACGCCCAAGGTCATCGAGAGCCACAATGTCGTCGGCATCCTGCCGGGCAAGAAATATCCCGAGGAGACGATCATCTACTCGGCGCACTGGGATCACCTTGGCGTCGGCAAGCCGGACTCGACCGGCGATCGCATCTACAACGGCGCCGTCGACAACGGCACGGGCATCGCGGAGCTGATCGAGCAGGCGCGCGTGTTCGCCAGCGGACCGCGCCCGGACCGTTCCATCGTGTTCCTGGCGGTCACCGCCGAGGAGAAGGGCCTGCTCGGCTCCGAATATTATGCGACGCACCCGCTCTTTTCGCCCGGTAAGACGGTGGCCGACCTCAATGTCGATGCATGGCAGCCGGTGGGTCGCCAGAAGAACTTCACCGTCCGCGGCACGGCGAAGCTCGACTTGGTCGACGACGTCATCGCGGCCGGAAAGGCGCAGGGCCGCTACTTCACGCCCGACCCGCATCCGGAGACCGGCGGCTTCTACCGTTCCGACCACTTCCCGTTTGCCAAGCAGGGCGTTCCGGCGATCAGTTTCTCGCAGGGACTCGACCTCGTGAACGGCGGAACTTCGCGCGGCGAGCAGCTAGCCGGTGACTATAACCGCCTCCACTATCACCAGCCGAGCGACGAATGGCATGCGGATTGGGACTGGAGCGGAGTCGCCGAGAACGCCGAGCTCCTGCACCAGGTCGGGCTGAGGCTCGCCAATTCGCGCGAGTGGCCGAACTGGAGCCCCGACAGCGAATTCCGCGCCGCGCGGGACAAGTCCGCGGCGGAGCGTCCCGAGGCAGCGGTCAGTCCCGCGTCCGCTCCGAAGAAGGGAGAGCGCGGTTGAGCGAGACGCTCGAGCCTGCTCTTCCGGACCATCTGGACCAGCAGGCGGAGCGGCTCATGCACAGGATCTGCGACTCCGAGCTCAAGATCGCGACCGCCGAAAGCTGCACGGGCGGGATGCTTGCCGCGCTCCTGACCGATATCGAAGGTTGCGGACACGGCTTCGACCGGGGCTTCGTCACCTACTCGAAGGACGCGAAGCACGACCTGCTGGGCATCGACCGCGGCCTCCTCGACCGCAATGAGGCGGTGTCCGAGACGGTCGCGCGTGCGATGGCCGAAGGCGCCCTTCATCGTTCCGATGCAGACATCGCGATCGGCGTGACGGGATTCGCCGGCCCCGCCGGCGATGGCTGCGAGGAAGGCCTTGTCCATTTCGCCGTTGCCCGCCGCGGCCGCGCGACCATCCACCGCGAGAAGCATTTCGGGGCGATCGGACGAGGCGGCGTTCGGGTGGAATCCTTGAAAGTCATGCTCAACATGCTGGAGCAGGCAGTCCAACAAGGGTAATCGGCGCGCCTATCCCGAAGGAGACGCGCCATGGCCGACCTCATCTTCTACCATAACCCTCAGTCGCGCGGACGGATCGTCCGCTGGATGCTCGAGGAGGTGGGCCAGCCCTACGAAACGGAAGTGATCCCGTACGACCAGATGAAGAGCGAACGCTACCTGGCAATCCATCCGCTCGGAAAGGTGCCCGCGATCAAACACGACGGTCACGTCCTCACCGAGTGCGCGGCCATTTGCGCCTATCTCGCCGATGTCTTGCCCGAGGCCGGGCTCGGCCCCCGCGCGGAGGAAAAGGCCGACTTCTATCGCTGGCTCTTCTATGCGGCGGGACCGCTCGAAGCCGCCATCTCCAACCAGGCGATGGGCTGGCAGGTCCCGTCGGAGCGCGAACGGATGTTCGGCTACGGCAATTTCGAGAAGGCGATCGCGGCCGTGGACGAGCTCTTCACCCTCCGCGACTATGTCTGCGGCGACAGGTTCACCGCGGCCGACGTCTATGTCGGATCGCAGATCATGTTCCCGCTGCAGTTCGGGATGCTGCCCGAGCGCGAGAGCTTCCTGCGCTACCGCGACCGGTTGCATCAGCGGCCCGCTTACAAACGCGCCAACGAGATCGACGAGAAGATCGTCGAGGAAATGGGCCTCAGGCCCCCGCAGCCCGCCCAGCCCCAACCGGCCTGATCTCGGTCGATCAGCGCGAGAGAACCTCGGCGACCCATTGCGGCACCAGCTCGCCTGCCTTTCCAATGCGGCTTTCGTCGAAGAAAGTGCTGCCGATGCTGGGCTCGAGATTGATCTCCAGCGTTCGAGCGCCGCAGTAACGCGCGGTCTGGACGAAGCCCGCTGCCGGATAGACAGCGCCCGATGTACCTATCGAGACGAAAATGTCGCAGCGCTGCAGCGCGTCGTCGATGCGATCCATGTCGTAGGGCATCTCGCCGAACCAGACGATGTCGGGCCGCACCTGCCCTTCCACCTGACAGACGGGACAAAAAGCTCCCTCACCCATTGGCCCAGTCCAGGCGAAGCGCTCGTCACACGCCAAGCACCAGCCGCTCGTCAGCTCGCCATGCATGTGGATCAGCCGCTTCGACCCGGCACGCTCGTGCAGGTCATCGACATTCTGCGTTACGAGCAGCAGCTCGCCCGGCCATTCCGCATCCAACTGCGCGAGCGCCTTGTGCGCCGCGTTCGGCTGAACTGTGCCGAGCTTCGCCCGCCGAGCGTCGTAGAAAGCATGGACCAGCGCCGGGTCGCGGCGGAACGCCTCCGGGGTCGCCACGTCCTCGACGCGATGCCCTTCCCACAGGCCGTCCGGACCGCGAAAAGTCGCGAGGCCGCTTTCAGCCGATACGCCCGCTCCCGTCAGGATCACGATGTTGCTTATGTCCATGTGCCGATTCTAGTGAGGGAATCACGATGAGCGAAGGCACGATCCGTATCGGCATCGGCGGTTGGACCTACCCGCCCTGGCGGGGCGTCTTTTACCCGGACAAGCTGCCGCAGAAGCAGGAGCTGGAGTACGCATCGCGCCAGCTGGGCGTGATCGAAATCAACGCGACCTTCTACGGCCGCCAGAGCCCGAAGAGCTGGTCGGCATGGGAGAAGGTTGCACCCGATGGATTTCAGTTCGCGGTGAAAGGCTCCCGTTACTGCGTGATGAAGCCGAAGCTGGCCGAAGCCGGTGAAGGGCTCGCCGGCTTCTTCGCCCAAGGTTTCGCGGCGCTGGGCCCCAAGCTCGGCCCGATTCTGTGGCAGTTCGCCCATTATCGGAAGTTCGATGGCGACGACATCGCCCGCTTCATCGACCTGCTACCGCTGGAGCTCGACGGAATCCGCCTGCGCCACGCGATCGAACCCCGTCACGAAAGCTTCCGTGACCACAAGTTCTTCGAGCTTTGCCGTGCTCGCAACATCGCCGTCGTGCTCGCCGATTCCGACGAATATCCGGATATCAAGGCCGATACGGCGGATTTCGCCTACGCGCGGTTCCAGCGCATGCGCGAGGAGATCGCCACGGGCTATGATGATGCTGCGCTCGACGGATTCGCCGCCAAGGCCCGGGGATGGCAGAACGACGGCCGCGACGCCTACATCTTCATGATCAACGGCGCGAAGGTCCGCGCCCCCGCGGCCGCGCTGGCGCTGCAGGAACGGCTTCGCTAACCAGCGGCAATGCGCACTGCCGACCAGCCGATCCGCATCAGCCTGTTCGCGCCGGACGGCCGCATGGGCAAGGCGATTGCTGCAGCCGTCGCCGAAGATCCGGGTTTCGCGATCGATCAGGATCACGGCGACGTGCTGATCGACTTCTCCGCGCCCGCAGGGCTGCAGGCGAGCCTCGACCGGGCCGTTTCCGCGGCGATCCCGATTCTCGTCGGAACGACCGGACTCAAGGACGAACATCAGCAGGCGGTAGAGGAGGCAGCGCAGAAGGTCGCGGTCCTGCGGGCTCCCA
>CBHTSV010000142.1:0-6759 GCA_966095215.1 uncultured Sphingomonas sp.
AAGCGGAGCGCCAGCAGGCCGACGATCTGCTTGGGCTGCTGACCCCAGTCATCAAGGGCTATCTCACCGACAAGGGCTTCGAGGCTGCGGTGCAGGCACAGCAGGTGTTTGGCGGCCACGGCTACATCCGCGAGCATGGGATGGACCAGTTCGTCCGCGATGCCCGCATCACCCAGATTTACGAGGGAACCAACGGCATCCAGGCGATGGATCTCGTCGGGCGAGCGGCGCATCAGGTCGACCTGGAGCGCGCCCCATAGCACGAGCGCGCGGGCGGCCTGGTTGTAGGCACGCGCCTCCATCAACATTCGGCGGACGTCAGGGTGGACGAGGAGCACGTCAGCCTTGGCGCCGGCCTCTCGCTCGTCTTCGCGAAGCGCGCGCCCTTGGCGGCGTTCCTTCGCGTAGGCCGCGGCATTCTGGTAGGCGACCTCGCCCTGCGCGAGGCCCTGAAGCCCGACGCCGAGGCGCGCGGCGTTCATCATGATGAACATGGCGGCGAGACCCTTCTCCGGCTCGCCGACCAGCCAGCCCTTCGCCCCGTCATAGTTCATGACGCAGGTCGCATTGCCGTGGATGCCCATCTTCTTCTCGAGGGCGCCGCAGCTGAGCTTGTTGCGCTCGCCGATCGAGCCGTCCTCGTTCACGAGGAACTTCGGCACAACGAAGAGCGAAATGCCTTTCACGTTGTCCGGCGCTCCCGCGATCTTGGCGAGGACCAGGTGGATGATGTTCTCGCTGAGGTCGTGCTCGCCCGAGGAGATGAAGATCTTCGTGCCGGTGATGGAGTAGCTGCCATCCGGGTTGGGCTCGGCGCGAGTCTTCAGCAGCCCGAGGTCGGTCCCGCAATGCGGCTCCGTCAGATTCATCGTGCCGGTCCAGCGGCCGGTGACCATGTTCGGGACATAAGTCTGCTTGAGCTCGTCGCTGCCCTTGATGAGGAGCGAGGCGATCGCGCCCGCCGTCAGCCCCTGGTACATCTCGAAGCTGTGGTTGGCCGATAGGATATACTCGGTCACGGCAGTGCCGACGACCTGCGGCAGGCCTTGTCCGCCATACTCCTCGGGCGCCGTGAGGGTCGGCCAGCCCGCCTCGACGAATTGTTGGTAGGCATCCTTGAAGCCGGGCGGCGTTGTGACCGATCCGTCGTCGGCACGCTTGCAGCCATGCTCGTCGCCGATGCGATTGAGGGGCGCCAGCACCTCCGCGGCGAAGCGGCCCGCCTCCTCGAGGATGGCCTCTACGACATCGGGCGTGGCGTTGGAGAAGCCCGGCAGGTTGGAGAAACGGGCGATGTCGAGCACGTCCTGGAGGACGAACAGTGTCTCGCGGACCGGCGCGGTGTAGGTGGGCATCCTGAGCTTACCTCCGTGTCAGCAACGTCCTATGCTGCAACCTTCAGGCCGTCCAGCGAGAGTGATGCATCCGCTGCTGCCGGCAATACGTATAAGAGGAGCGAAGGAGATTCGTTGATGAAAGCCTTGGCCCTTGTTCTTGTCCTCGTTGCCAGCCCCGCGGCGGCGGCCCCCCGAACCGAGACGGCCGTGCTCGCCGGCGGGTGCTTCTGGGGCATGGAGTCGGTGTTCGAGCATGTGAAGGGCGTCACCGATGTCGTCTCAGGCTATGCCGGCGGAAGCTCGGGCGACGCGAGCTACGACAAGGTGAGCTCCGAAAGCACTGGGCATGCCGAGGCGGTGCGGATCACCTACGACCCGAGCCAGATCAGCTATGCGCGCCTGCTGCAGGTCTATTTCGTGGTGGCGCACGACCCGACTCAGGTGAACCGCCAGGGCCCGGACGTGGGCCCGAGCTACCGTTCGGCGATCTTTCCGCAGAATGCGAGCCAGGCAGCCCAGGCGAAAGCGTTCATCGCGAAGCTGAGAGCTGCGAAGGTGTACAAGGCGCCGATCGCGACGCGCATCGAGAACGGCAGCTTCTACCCGGCCGAGGGCTATCACCAGGATTACGCGCGCAAGCACCCGCTCAACCCGTACATCATCATCAACGACCGGCCGAAGGTGTCGGCGCTGAAGCGGCAGTATCCCAATCTTTTCAAAGCTTAAGCGGGCGTAAATCGTTAAGATTTCACGCTTTATTCAGGCCGGGGGCGACAAACGGGCCCTCCCTCACTATATGACCGCTCGAAGAAGCCAGCTGGGCCCGGGGACATGCTGACGACGAATCCGTTCGATGATGACAAGCTGCGCGAGGAGTGCGGCATCTTCGGCATCTGGGGTGCCGACAATGCGGCGAGCTTCGTGGCTCTCGGGCTCCACGCGCTGCAGCACCGCGGCCAGGAAGCCGCGGGCCTGGTCAGCTATGATGGGCAGCATTTCCACGCGCACAAGGCGATGGGCCACGTCGCCGGCAACTTCGACCGCGACGAGATTATCCGCAGGCTCGCGGGCCGCTCGGCGATCGGCCACGTGCGCTACTCGACCACCGGTGAATCCGGCATGCGCAATATCCAGCCGCTTTTCGCCGAGCTAGCCGAGGGAGGCTTCGCGGTCGCGCACAACGGCAATATCTCGAACGCGATGAAGCTTCGGCGGACGCTGAACCGCCGCGGCTCAATCTTCCAGTCGACCAGCGATACCGAGGTGATCATCCACCTCGTTGCGACTTCGGCCCAAGCGAACCTGCTCGACCGCTTGACCGACGCGCTGAAGCTGGTCGAAGGCGCCTATTCGCTAGTCGTGCTGACCCAGGAGGGCCTGATCGCCTGCCGCGACCCGCTCGGCATCCGGCCGCTAGTGATGGGAAAGCTCGGCGAGGCTACAATCTTCGCTTCGGAGACGGTCGCGCTCGACGTGATCGGCGCAAGCTTCGTGCGCGAGGTCGATCCGGGCGAGCTGATCTTGATCAACGACAGCGGCCTTCGGTCCTTCCGGCCGTTCGCCAAGGCGGCGCCGCGGCCGTGCATCTTCGAGCATGTCTATTTCTCACGACCGGATTCGATCGCCGAAGGCCAGTCCGTCTACGAGGTACGCAAGGCCATCGGTGCTGAGCTTGCGTTCGAAGCGCCGGTCCAGGCCGACTATGTCGTGCCGGTGCCGGACAGCGGCGTCCCCGCGGCGATCGGCTTTTCGCAGGCGTCGGGGATCCCCTTCGAACTTGGCATCATCCGCTCGCACTATGTCGGGAGGACCTTCATCCAGCCGAGCCAGGAGGTGCGTCACCTCGGCGTGAAGCTGAAGCACAATGCGAACAGCGCGCTCGTCGACGGCAAGAGCATCGTGCTGATCGACGATTCGATCGTTCGCGGCACCACGAGCGTGAAGCTGGTGCAGATGATGCGTGACGCCGGCGCGCGCGAAGTGCACATGCGCATCGCCTCGCCGCCGACGCGACACAGCTGCTTCTACGGAGTGGACACGCCCGAACGGGCGAAGCTGCTCGCCGCGCAGATGAGCGTCGAGCAGATCCGCGACTACATCAATGCCGACAGCCTGGCGTTCGTCTCGATCGAAGGCCTGTACCGTGCGCTCGGACATGAGCGCGATGCCGCTCACCCTCAGCGCTGCGACGCCTGCTTCACCGGCGAATATCCGACGACCCTGACCGATCGCGACGACAAGGAAGGCGGAGCCTCGCTTTCGCTGGTCGCCAGCCGCTAAACGCGGCCCCGATGACCGATTCGACATCCCTTTCCGGCAAGCTTGCGCTCGTGACCGGTGCGAGCCGCGGAATTGGCGCGGCCACTGCGGAGGAGCTGGCGAAGGCCGGCGCTCACGTGATTCTCGTCGCCCGCACCGCGAACGCGCTCGAGCAAGTCGAGGAGCGCATCCATGAAGCCGGCGGCACGGCGACGATTGCGCCGCTGGACCTCACCGACGGCACGTCCGTCAGCAAGCTCGCCGCCGCAATCGCCGAGCGGTGGGAGAAACTCGACATCCTTGTGCTCAACGCGGCGATGCTCGGCTCTCTGACGCCGGTGCAGGACATCGACCCGAAGGAATATGCGCGGGTGCTGACGCTGAACGTGGGCGCCAACCAGGCATTGATCGCCGCATTCGATCCGCTGCTGAAGAAAGCCGAGCGCGCGGATGTCGTGGGCATCACCTCGACCGTCGGGCATGAGCCGCGCGCCTTCTGGGGCGCGTACGGATCGTCGAAAGCCGCGCTCGAGAACCTCCTCGGGGCCTATGCCGACGAGACCGAGCACACGGGCACGATCCGGGTGCACATCGTGAACCCGGGTCCGACGCGCTCGCGGATGCGCGAGCTCGCTTATCCCGGAGAGGATCCCGAGAGCGTGAAATCGCCCGAGGTGGTCGGCAAAGCCATTGTCGAGCGGCTGACGAGCGATGTTCGCACGGGCGAAAAGGTCCGGCTCGAAGCCTAGCGCTTCACCAGCATCACCTGCGCGACATCGATCGCACCGCCGCGGAACCCGCCTTCGCAATACATCAGATAATAGCGCCAGAGCTGGTGGAAGGCCTCGCCGAAGCCCTCGAGATCGCCGCGGCTGACGGCGAGGTTGTAACGGCTGCGCCAGCGCTTCAGCGTCTCGGCGTAATCGAGGCGGAAGCCCTCGCGATCCTCCCACGTGAGACCGCGCTCTTTGGCCAGCGTCGCGAACCGCGGTTCATCGAGCAGCATCCCGCCGGGGAAGATGTAGGTCTGGATGAAATCCGGATTGCGGGCGTAGCTGTCGAACAGCTCGTGCTGCATGGCGATGAACTGCAGCGCGGTGCGGCCGCCCGGCTTCAGGTTGCGAGCGATGCAGTCGAGATAGGCTGGCCACCAGCGCTGCCCGACCGCCTCGACCATCTCGACTGATGCGACGGCGTCGAACTGTTCGGCCGTGTCGCGATAATCCTGGAGGCGGATTTCGATGCGGTCCACGAAGCCGGCTTTCGCAATCTTCTGTTCGGCCCAGGCCTTCTGCTCTTTCGAGAGGGTGAGGCCGACGACGGAGGCGCCGCGCTTCGCCGCCTCGATGGCGAGGCTGCCCCACCCGCAGCCGATCTCGAGCAGTCGGTCGCCCGCCTTGAGGCCGAGCCGGTCGAGCAAGGTGCGGATCTTGTTGAGCTGCGCTTCGGCGAGGCCGTCGTCCGGCGAGCGGAACCGGGCGCTCGAATAGGTCATCGTCTCATCGAGCCAGGCCGAATAGAAATCGTTGCCGAGGTCGTAATGGGCGGCGATGTTCCTCGCGGCCTTGCGCGGTGCATTGTCGCGCAGCCGATGCGCGAGCGAGTTGACCAAGCGGAACAGGCCCTTGGCCCGGCCGATGTCGCCGAGCGGCCGCGCATTCAGCGAAAAGAGCTCGAAGATCGGCACCGGGTCCGGGCTCGACCATTCGCCGAGCGTCCAGGCCTTGTACCAGCCGACCGAGCCGGACGTGGCGAGGCGGACGAGGGACATCCAGCTGCTCAAGCCGAGGACCGCAGTCGCGCCGGGTGCCCGGAAGCCGAGATCGCGCCTGGTGCCGTCGGGGAGAGTCAGGTGGATCCCGCCGACCAGCAGCTTGCGGTCGATCTCGTCGACAAGCTTCGAGAATGCGGGCGCCGCGAGGCGGGCGAGCCTTCCGCCGCCGGTGGAGAAGCGACGGTCAGCGCGCAGAAGATGCTCGCCGCGCGTACTCATGACGCGGCAGTTATGAATTCGGTCCCTTGTTGTCGAGGGGAATGAGGAAATTGCGGGCGCCGGCGCGGCGGGTGCTTTCATAGAAGCGCTGGTCGGTCAGGAAGGCGCGGCCGCCCTCCTCCACAACCATCGGCATTCGGGCCCAGAAAAGGAAGGCGCGGACATCGCGGCGGGTCTTCGCGGCGGCCGCAAGTTGGGGATCGTCCATGTGGAGCGGAGTGATCTCGGGATCGAGGGTCGCGTGGTTGAGGCCCTTGAGGAGATTGTAGCTGCCCATCCCACCGATGCCATCGCTGCGCCAGATCATTCGGCGACGCCAGAATTCGAGCGGGACCTCGCCGGCGACGATCATGCGCGGGGTCGCGACGCGCTCGACCAACGGCCGCGTGAGTACCTCCGCCCGGAGGCTGATGGCGGCGTTCAGCGCGACGTAGAGCAGCATCCCCGCGAACGACCAGGCTGCCGGGCGCGTCCAGTTCCTGCCCAGCCGCTCGGCGCGCCAGGACATTTCGAGGCCGAGGATCAGCATGATCCAGATCCACGGGTCGATGATGAAGAGCGTGTCGCCGTAGAACCAGCGGTTGGAAAAGGGCTCCAGCAGCCGCGTGCCGTAGGTGTTGGTGAAGTCCAGCAACGGATGGCTGAGCGTGCCGAGAAAGCAGGCGAGCAGCAGCCCGCCAAGGCGGATCGGCCCTTGCTTGCCCGGGCGAAACCTTTCCCAAGCGAGAATGATTGCCGCCACTACAAAGGGCAGCGTCACGAGCCCGCCGAGTCCATGCGTAAAGCCGCGGTGAGCCGCGATCGGCTCCTGACCCCACAGGCGGGCAACGAAACTGTCGATGTCCGGCAGGTTGGCGGAGATGATCAGCGCCGGCATCGCGCGGGGAGACAGGCGCTTGAGGCCCATGCGCCCCATCACGGCGCCGACGAGACTGTGGGTGAGATTGTCCAATCATCAGCCGCGGATCAAAGCTTGTGCGGCTCCTTTTCGACCATCCAGGTCTGGCCCTTGGAGACGAGCGCCTGGAGATCGGCGGGCTTGCCTTTCGCGGCTGCGGCGTTCTGCTCCATCACTGCGGCTTCGAAGGTCGGCGCTGGATTCTCGTAAATCACGCCAAGCGCCATCGGGAAGCTTTCCGGCATCAGGATCAGCATCGCCGCAATGCCTCG
>CBHTSV010000143.1:0-2266 GCA_966095215.1 uncultured Sphingomonas sp.
ATGACTAACGCTCTCGAGGGCCAGCGACGCCTGGTCCGCGAGGTTCACCATCGCGTCAAGAACAACCTCCAGGTCGTCGCCTCCCTGCTCAACATCCACGGCCGAAGCGCGGCGACGGCGGAGGCTCGCTCGGCCTATGCCGGAATCAGCCGCCGGGTCGGTGCGCTCTCCATCGTCCACCGCAACCATTTCGCGGAGATGGAGGAGAATCGCGGCATCTCGCTGCGCCCTTTGCTCTCTGAACTGGCGGCCGAGCTCCGCGTCGGGGCGCCCGAGGAAGCACGAAGCCTGCGGATCGATCTCGATCTCGACACCGTCTACACCACGCAGGACGCGGCGGTGGCCGTCGCGTTCCTGATCACCGAGATCGTTGAATTTGCGATGCTCAATTACCCCGAGGACCCGATAGACATTACGCTGCGGCGGACGAGCGAGCTGACCGCGCGCCTATCGATCAACAGCAAGGTGCTCGTCCCGGACGAGGCGGACCAGCCGCAAAAAATCCAGTTCGAACGAATTGTCGGGGGGCTGGCGCAGCAATTGCGGTCGACGCTGGACCGCAAGCTCGGCCGCTACAGCGTTGATTTACCTGTATTTCCGCCGATTTCCTAGAAATCGCGGATCGTTACGGCAGTAGCGAAAAAACTTTGGTTTTCCGGGGAACTGTTCGCGAAGAAGGGGCGTTGTGCAGTTCGGATAGTGACCTTTTGCCCCCCCGCTCTCGCTATCCGCTTAAATGGGCCCGGAACCGCCAACCCTCCCCCCCCCCGGTGGCGCTTCCGGGCCCTCTTCTGTCCGGGCTGCAGAAACAGCAGCATTGGACCGGGCGGCGCGGCGCGCCGCGCGCCAGTGCGTGATCCGGATCGCGAGGATCGCAAATTCGTAGAGGCCGTAGAGCGGCACCAGCAGCAACAGCATCGACACGACGTCCGGCGGCGTCAGCACGGCAGCCACTGCCGCAGCGGCGACGACGGCATAGCGGCGCGACTTCGCCAGCTGCTCGCGCGTGACGATCCCCGCGCGCTCGAGGATCATCAGCAGGATCGGCAGCAGGAAGGCGGCGCCGAAACCGAAGATGAAGCGCGTCGCGAAGGTCAGGTAATTGCCGACCGCGGGCAGCGCCTCCTGGCTGACCCCGCCTACATTGCCCTGATAGCTCAGCAGGAAATGCAGGGCCCAGGGCATGGCGACGAAATAGGCAAAGGCGGCGCCAGCGCCGAAGAAGACGGGAGTCGCCAGAAGGAAGGGCAGGAAGGCCTGCTTCTCCTTCTTGTAGAGACCCGGCGCGGTGAATCGCCACAGCTGTATCGCGAGCACCGGGAAGCTCAGCATCAGCGCCGCGAACAGCGCGACCTTTACCTGGACGAAGAACGCTTCGAATACATCGGTGTAGATGAGCTTGCCCTGTCCAGCCTTGAGGAGCGGCTGGACCAGCACTGCAAAGATATCCGTCGCAAAATGGAAGCAGACGAAGAACGCGACCGCCAGGGTGCCCAGGCACCAGAGCAACCGCCGCCTCAGCTCGATCAGATGCTCGAGAAGCGGCTGCTTGGTTTCGTCGATGTCTCTCACGGCAGCGGCCGCTTCTCGGGCGGAAGCTCCTCGTCGGGGCTTTCCGGACTGGCGATCGGAGGCATCTCGTCGGGCTTGCCGGGCTCGGGATAGTGCGCGTCCGGAGGATGGAGGCTCATGATGCGCTCATTCTCCTCCCGCCACTTCTTCTCCATTTCCTCGAGCTCCGCCTCGCGCATCATATTCTCGATGCCCGAGGTGAAATGGCGCGCCATGCCGCGAACGCGACCGACCCAATAGCCGATCGTTCGCATAACCTTCGGCAGGTCCTTGGGACCGATGAAAATCAGCGCGAGGATCGCGACGACCGCGAACTCGGTGGAATCAACGCCGAACATTCGAGCCCTTTCAGGGCCTTAGTGGGTTTCGTCGTCTCGCGGCGGAGTGACCGGCTCTTCGCGGCGCGGAGTGACGTCGATCGGCTCCTGTTCGCGCGGCAGCCGGCGCTGCTCGGCGCGGCGCTGCTCCTCATAACGCCGGCGCTTCTCTTCTTCGTCGTCGGACATGCCCTCCTTGAAGCTTTTGATGCCCTTGGCGACGTCGCCCATCATCGCGGAGAAGCGGTTGCCGCCGAACAGGAGCAGCAGCAGGACCGCCAGGATGAGAAGATGCCAAATGCTTAGACCGCCCATGGGGAAACTCCTTTGAGGCGCGTATCTAGTCTTCCTCGACTTCGCTTTCCAGTTGAAGCTGG
>CBHTSV010000144.1:0-2607 GCA_966095215.1 uncultured Sphingomonas sp.
CGGGTTCGGCGGAGTGATTGGCGGCGAGAGCACCGGGGTCGACGAGAACACGACCGACGTCCTGCTCGAATGCGCCTGGTTCGAGCCCGAGGCGGTTGCGGCCACCGGTCGCCGGCACGGAATCAATTCGGATGCGCGCGCGCGGTTCGAGCGAGGCGTCGACACGGCGAGCCTGTCGAGCGGCATCGAATATGGGGCGGCAATGATCCTCGAGCTGTGCGGAGGCGAGCCGTCCGAGCCGCGTATCGCCACCGACCATGTGGACGAGAGCTTCTTCTCGCTGCCGATGAAGCCTTACCGACCGTCGCGCCTGAAGACCCTCGGCGGGATCGATCTCGACGTCGACGCCCAGCGCGCGATTCTCGTTCGCCTGGGATTTGTCGATATGGACCTGGCCGATGCGGAACGGTGGCAAGTGCGGCCGCCGAGCTGGCGGCCCGACATCGACGGCGAGGCTGACCTGGTCGAGGAGGTCGCCCGAATCCATGGTTACGACAAGGTGCCCGCGACACCCCTGCCCCGGCCCAGCGGGGTGGCGAGGCCGACCGCCACGCGGTCACAGCTGATCGAGCGGCAAGTGCGGCGAACCGCTGCGGCACGCGGCCTCGACGAGGCGGTCACATGGAGCTTCATCTCCGAAGCGGAGGCGGCCGAGTTCGGCGAAAGCAAGTGGCGCCTGGCCAACCCGATCAGCGAAGAGATGAAGCTGATGCGGCCATCCCTCCTTCCTGGTCTCATCGCGGCTGCCCGGCGCAACCTCGACCGCGGCGCATCAACCGTCCGGCTGTTCGAGATCGGCCGCCGTTATCTCGGAGATGCCGAGCATCCGACCTTGTCGCTGCTTCTGGCGGGCGAGAAACGTTCGCGCGGGTGGCAGACCGGCAAGGCCGCGCCATTCGACCCGTTTGACGCAAAGGCAGAAGCGCTCGCTTTGCTCGACGCCGCCGGTGCGCCCACCGGCAATCTGCAGGTCTTCCCCGACGCCGGGCCGACCTGGCACCCTGGCCGGTCGGCAACTCTTCGGCTTGGCCCCAAGACCATCGTCGCCACCTTCGGCGAGTTGCACCCCCGGCTGCAGAAGAGCCTCGATGCGCCCGCCGGCGCGGTTGCGGCTGAAATCCACCTCGACGCCATTCCAACGGGGCGGTCTGGCGGACACGCCCGCGCTGCCTACGCGCCGCCTGCGCTCCAGGCGATCACCCGCGACTTCGCTTTCGTCGTGCCGACGGACCTTTCAGCCGCCGAGCTCGTCCGCGCCATCCGCGGCGCCGACAAGACGGCGATCATCGCAGCGCGTGTCTTCGACCGCTTCGAAAAGGCCGAGGAGCTTTCGCTGGCGGTCGAGGTCACGCTCCAGCCGCAGGATAGGAGCTTCACCGACGAACAGATCGGCGAGATTTCGAGAAGGATCGTCGCCGCCGCCGAGAAGCTAGGCGCTCGCCTGAGGAGCTAGGGCGTTGATCGCTGCGTGAACGCGCGCTTCGATTTCATCGCGCTTCAGTCCAGGCGGGATCGTTTCGCCAACCTTGAAGGTCACGACACCGTCCTTGTGGACAAGGCCCCTGCCCCACAGCCTTCCGCTGTCCACCGCGATTGGCACAACGGGTAGCGCGAGCGCCCTGTAGAGCGCGGCAAATCCGGACTTGAGCTCCGGCGTTTCGCCGACCCGCACGCGGGTGCCCTCGGGGTAGATGGTCACGGGCCTTCCCGCGGCGATGGCGTCCTTTCCCGCCGCGACCATTGCACGCAGCGCCTTCGCGCCCGCGCTCCGCTCGACTGGGATGATTCCATATTGCTTGGTCAGGAATCCGAAGAGCGGGATGTCGGCCAACTCCTTCTTCATCACGATCACCGGAAGGTGCGTCAGCCGCACCATTTCGAGCGTCTCGTACATGGACTCGTGCTTGACCGCGAACAGGTAGGCGCCCTGCGGGAGCAGACCGTCGACCCTGGTTTCGATGCCGAGCAGATTGACGGTGAGCCAGTGGTGGAAGTCGCACCAGCTCAGGACGACCTTCAGCGTCGGCGCACGCCCGAAGAGGCTCGCGCCGACTCCGGCCAGCACCCACAGCACCGTCGCGGGATAGAAGATCGCCGCGAAGAGCAGCGAACGCAGGACAGTCATCAAAGATCGGCCCAGACCGCCAGCCGGCGAAGCACATATTTATTATATTCGCCGAAGAGCGTCAGAAAGCTCGGCTCGGAGCGCACGGCGTCCGTCTCCAACTGCACCTTTTTGCCCAGCACCTTGTGAAACTCGTAGCGCGCCCGGCGCATGTGCCAGTCGCTCGTGATCAGCCGCACCGAATGGAAGCGATTCCTGGCGATCCAGCGGGCGGCCTCTTCCGCGTTGGAACGAGTGTCGACCGATTCGCTGCCGAGGTCGACGCAGCAGCGGATAAGCTGATGCTTTCCGTTGAGACGCCGGGCGATGTCGGCCTTGGTCACGGACGGATCGGCCCCGGCGACGAGCAGCCGCTTCGCCTTGCCGGCGCGCAGGACATCGACCGCATGCTCGAGCCTGCCTTTGCCGCCGGTCAACACCACTGCGGCGTCCGTGGCTTTTGCGTTCGTTGGCGCCGGCTTGCCGAGCGTGAAGGCGAACAG
>CBHTSV010000145.1:0-3141 GCA_966095215.1 uncultured Sphingomonas sp.
TCTTTTGCCGCGGCATCGGCCCGTTCCGCTGGTGCGCGCTCTCGGGCGATCCCGAGGACATCTACCGGACGGATGCCAAGGTGAAGGAGCTGATCCCCGACGACCCGCACCTGCACCGCTGGCTCGACATGGCGCGCGAGCGCATCGCCTTTCAGGGGCTTCCGGCGCGCATTTGCTGGGTCGGCCTCGGCCAGCGCCACCGCCTCGGCCTCGCCTTCAACGAGATGGTGAGGAGCGGCGAAGTCTCCGCCCCGATCGTCATCGGCCGCGACCATCTCGACAGCGGCAGCGTCGCCTCGCCCAACCGCGAGACGGAAAGCATGAAGGACGACAGCGACGTCGTCAGCGACTGGCCGCTGCTCAACGCCCTGCTCAACACCGCGAGCGGCGCGACCTGGGTGTCGCTCCACCACGGCGGCGGCGTCGGCATGGGCTATTCCCAGCACGCCGGCATGGTGATCGTCGCCGACGGCACCGACGACGCCGCGCGCCGCCTTGAGCGGGTGCTGTGGAACGATCCGGGCACGGGCGTCATGCGGCACGCCGATGCGGGATACGAGATCGCGGTAGAGTGCGCGCGTGAGCAGGGCCTCGACCTGCCGATGGTTAGCTAGCCGTCATGCCAGCGAAGGCTGGCATCCATGTCGGGGAAGTGCTGTGAAGCCCGGAGTTTTGCATCTACATGGACCCCAGCCTTCGCTGGGGTGACGGGGAATTGAAGCTAAATCCTGAAAACGTCTCGCTCGACCAGCTGCGCCAGCTCTGGCGTGGCGAGGCCGCCTCACTCGATGGCGCGTCGATGCAGCGCATCGCCAATGCCGCAGCTTCGGTCGATCGCATCGTCGCGGGAGGCGAGACGGTCTACGGCGTGAACACCGGCTTCGGCCTCCTCGCCAACACCCGCATTCCCGACGACCGCCTCGCCGAGCTCCAGACCAACCTTATCCTCTCCCACAGCGCCGGCCTCGGCGACCCGCTGCCGCGCCACGTCACACGCCTGATGATCGTCCTGAAGCTGCTCGGCCTCGGCCGCGGCCATTCCGGTGTCCGCCCGCTGGTCATTGAGGCGCTCCAGGCGCTGCTCGATCGCGATGCCATGCCCGTGATTCCTGCGCAGGGCAGTGTCGGCGCTAGCGGCGACCTTGCGCCTCTCGCCCACCTTATCGCCGCGCTGATGGGTCACGGCAGCATCGACGTTGCCGGTGAAACGATGTCTGCGAAGGACGGCCTGGACAGGCTCGGAATGGAGCCGCTCCAGCTCGGCCCCAAGGAAGGCCTCGCGCTGATCAACGGCACGCAGGCTTCGACTGCGCTTGCGCTCGATGCACTCTTTGCCGGTGAGCGGGTCTTCGCCGCGGCGATCGCCGCAGGCGCGCTGTCGGTCGATGCGCTCAAAGGCAGCATCAAGCCCTTCGATCCGCGCCTTTCCGAGCTTCGCGGCCAGCCGGGCCAGATCCGCGTTGCGGCTGCCCTTCGCGACCTTCTCGACGGCAGCACCATCGTTCCGAGCCACGCGCGCTGCGGCAAGGTGCAGGACCCCTACAGCTTCCGTTGTCAGCCGCAGGTGATGGGCGCCGCGCTCGACCTCCTCGACAATGCGGCGAAGACACTGACGATTGAGGCCGGCGCTGTCACCGACAACCCGATCCTTTTCCCCGATGAGGACACGGCCATTTCGGGCGGCAATTTCCACGCTCAGCCCGTCGCCTTCGCGGCGGACACGATCGCTATGGCCTTGTGTGAGGTCGGTTCACTGTCGGAGCGCCGCGTCGGTATCCTGATCGATCCGAAGATGAGCGGCCTTCCGCCCTTCCTCACCGAGGATTCAGGCGTGAACTCGGGGCTCATGATCCCGCAGGTGACCGCCGCAGCGCTGGTGAGCGAAAACAAGAGCCTCGCCTTCCCTGCGAGCGTCGATTCAATCCCGACTTCGGCCGGGCAGGAGGACCATGTCTCGATGGCGCCCATCGCGGCGCGCAAGGCGGGGCAGGTCGCCCGCAACGCCGCGGGCGTGATCGCCGTCGAGCTGATCGCCGCCGCGCAGGGCGTGGATTATCACGCGCCGTTGGAGACCTCGCCGAAGCTGCAGCAGATTCACGCCGTGGTGCGCAAGCTGACTCCGCGCTTCACCTCGGATCGCTATTGGGCGGACGAGATGGGCGCTCTCCAGGCTGCGGTTCTGGCGGGCGAGATCGGCGGTGAGGTGATCGCGCTTAGCTGACGCGGGTCCAGCGCCATTCGCGGCAGATGAGGCCGCCGAAGACGCAGCCCTTCACCGACATCTGGGTCGCGCTCAGCACGCGAATCGTCGCCGGCGCACGAATGTTGCGCTTGGGATCGAACGCCTGGCCCTTGAAGGTGTTGTCGCCGGTCTTCCTGAGCCCAGTCAGGATCCGGGTGCCGATGAGGTTCTCGGTGCCGCCGTCGCGAGCGCTTTGCTTGGCATGCTCGCTCGCCTCGACGACATAGCCGCACCAGGTGCTTCCGCACGGCGCGATCTTCACCGTGACGCTGTTCTTGGGGTTCCGCCACCGCCCTTCCACCGGCTCCTGCGCAAGCGCGGACACCGGCACGGAAACGGCGAGGGCAAGAAGCGCCGCCTTGACGAATATCCGTTTCATGCCATCCATTTAGAGGAACTTTGCGGCAAGAATGGTTCATTGAGCTTGCGCTGACATGAACGGCGGCGGCTAATCGGCGCCGGGCAACAGTCCGTCGAATCTGCGCAGTTCGGGATCAATGAAAATCGCGGCTCTTGGGGATGACCTCGACGTCGCGCGGATGACGGCCGGGCGGCGGGCGCATCGCTCCAGGCGCATCGCCGCGAGAGAGCGGCGCGTCCATGATGTCTTCGCTCAAGTGCCGGAGCATGTGGCTATGGTCCTCGAGTCGGCGGGCGACGACGTGGATCACTCCATCGTCTTCATCCAGCTGGACGATCCCGTGCACCGCGATCAGCCGCGCGCCCATCACGATCTTCCGCTGCTTTTCGAACACGTCCGGCCAGACGACGAGGTTGGCGACGCCGGTCTCGTCCTCGATGGTGATGAAGACGACGCCCTTGGCGCTTCCAGGCCGCTGGCGGATCAGGACAAGGCCGGCGATCGACAGGCGCTTTCCGTCGCGGACGTTCTTCAGCTG
>CBHTSV010000146.1:0-3429 GCA_966095215.1 uncultured Sphingomonas sp.
CCTCCGGCGCGGTGCGGGCGCGGTAACCGTCGGGGAAGCCGCCGATATAGGTCAGCGCAAGCCGCGTCGCGCGCGGAGCGCCAGCGGCAGCAATAAGCTCGGATTCGACGGCGGGGGTCCACCCCCGGACCATCTCGACGACCGCCGCGTCGAGCGCTTCGTGGTCCGGGTCGGCCGCCTCGGCATCGATATATTGAGTGTAGCGGATGAGCGCGAGATCGCCCTCCCCGAGCTCGACCGACCAGCTCGTGATCTTCCTCCCGACCTCGGCCTCGAGCAGGAGCGCGATCGCCGTCCGGCGGCCGGTTGTCAGTTCCTCGCGCGGGAGCCAGACGAAGGTGAACAGCTGCCCCTTGAGGATGCTGCGCACCTGCAGCAGCGCCGGGCGAGGCCTGTCGGCCAGCGACATGGCGATCATCACCAGGTCACGGACGGCCTGGTAATCGATCGTCAGCAAGAGGTCGCGCGGAAGCGACGCGATCGAATGGCGCAGCGCCTTGCCCGAATGGCCCTTCGGATCGAAGTCGAAGTCTGAATCCAGCTGGTTCAGGCGCTTGCGAAGAAGTGGGACGTCCTCCGCGGGGAGCTTCAGCGCCTGGCTCGTCCACAGGCCGGCATGGACAGCGATCCCGACGACCTTTCCCTCTTCCCGGACGGGCACGACCACGAGGTCGAGCGGGACTCGGCGGTGCACGCTCGACTTGCGCTCCGCCTTAGCCATGAGCGGGACTTCGCCGCCCTGCTCGAAGTAGCGCATCGCGCCCAGGCATCCGCCTTCGTCGGTCGGAGCGCCCGGGATGCTGAAGATTCCGAGCCCTCCGGAGGGGGGCCGGTACGGCTTTTCGACGTGATAGCCGAGCAGAGTCATCGCTCCGTCGGCGAACCAGTTGAGAAGCGCCTTTCCTTCCGCATCCTCGATCTCCGCCGCGTCGGCGCGCAACTGGTCCTGAAGCGGGTGCCAGTCGCGCACCGCCAACCGGACATCGTTGAGGACTCGCCGGAGATCCGCGGCGAGGCCCTGCCGGTCGCGCGCGTCCACTCGGTCGAGCTCGATGTACATCATCGATTCGCGCCGGCTTTTGTCCTCGCAGAGAGCGCCCAGCTCGCTCAGCACGCCATTCTCGTCGCGGCTGACGCAGACCACCGGATGAAGCAGGCGATGGATCGTGATCTGACGAGCCGCGATCGCATTGGCGACCGAGTCCACAAGGAAGGGCATGTCGTCATTGACGATGCCGATGCGCATCCGGCGGTGGCCGGCCTCGCCACCCGTCGATTCGACCTCAATCGCGACTTCGCCCTTCTTCCGCTGGGCCGCCACGTCGGCGAGGAATTGGGCGGCTTCGAGCTCGGCTTCGCGCGAGAGGCCATGGGTCTCACCAGGCAATGCATTGCGGGTAAGCGCCTTGCGAATGGACTCGACCAGCGGCTCGGGCAGGCGCGAATGGGCAGTCATGAAAGAAATGGGCTCCGCGAGTAGGGCGATGCCGCGGGCCTATAGCCCTGCCGTTGCAAGAGGGACAACCCCGCCGTAACGGCTTGCCCCACCGCCGAGCCGCTGATAGGGGCGTGCCGCGCGGGAGCCAGTCCCCCGGACTGACCCCCACACCAGGCATTCCCGTGAAGCCAGGCCGCTTTAGCTCAGCTGGTAGAGCACATCATTCGTAATGATGGGGTCGCGTGTTCGAGTCACGCAAGCGGCACCACGGCTTCCTTCCAAGGCATTGCTGACATGAACGACGAACAGCAAATCGGCGCAGTGGTCGACGAGATGTATGCGATGATCTCGGGTCCCGCGGGGCCGCGCGACTGGTCGCGGCAAGCGAACTGCTTCCTTGCCGACGCGCACCAGGTCCGCACCTCAGTCGACGAGCAGGGCCGGCCGCAGCGGCTCGTCATGAACCTCGGGCAATATGCCGCGAACACCACGCCCTTCTTCGCGGAAAACGCCTTCTACGAGGTGGAGACGAGCCGGCGGATCGACCTGTTCGGCAACATTGCGCATGTCTGGAGCGCCTATGAGGCGCGGCGCTCGCCCGATGACTCCGACGTCGAACGGCGCGGAATCAATTCGATCCAGCTGTTCCGCGATCCCGATCTCGGCTGGCGCATCATCCACATGATCTGGGACAACGAGCGGTAAGATGCGCATCGCGGTCGTCGGCGCGGGGGCGATCGGCGGCTGGGTCGCGGCCAGGCTGGCGCTGGCCGGCAACGAGGTGATGGCGCTGACGAGCCGCGGGCCCGTAGAACGGCTTCAGCTCAACGCGGGCGAAGAGACAGTTGAGGCGAGGTTCACTCACTTCGACGGACCGACCGACGTGCTGGTTCTGGCGGTGAAGGCCCCTGCCCTCGCTGCCGTGGCGCCGACGCTGAAAGCACTTATCAGCTCCGAGACCGCAATCGTGCCGATGCTTAACGGCGTGCCCTGGTGGTTCGTCGAAGGCGAGCCGCTCAAGTCCGTCGACCCGGGAGCTCAGATCGCCGCGGCACTTCCGTTCAATCAGATTGTCGGCTGCGTCGTCCATGCTTCGTGCAGCCGTCCCGCTCCCGACCGGATCGTCGTCAATCATCTCGACAAGCTGATCATCGGCGAGCCCGACGGGGAAAGCAGTGAGCGTCTTGCGCGGCTGCGCGATCTGCTCGACCGTGCGGGGCTTCGCGCCGAGAAGACCGCCCATATCCGCCGCGAGATCTGGTACAAGCTGTGGGGAAACGCGACGATCAATCCGCTTTCGGCGCTGACCCGCGCGACGTGCGACCTTCTACTGGCGGACCCCGAATGCCTCGCCTGGATGTTCGAGGGCATGGCGGAGCTGGCGGAAGTCGGCGCGGCCATCGGTTGCCCGATCAGCGAGAGCGGCGAAGACCGGATGGCGGTCACCGCGCGGCTGGGCGCATTCAGGACGTCGATGCTGCAGGATGTCGAAGCGGGACGGCCGATTGAGCTTGAAGCCCTGCTCGGCGCGCCGCTCGAGATTGCCCGTCGCGTCGGCGTCAAAACGCCCGCGCTGGATCGGCTCTATAGCGTCACCAAATTGATGGCGGGGAGTCTTGAGCTAGGCTGACGGGACGACCCGGCCGACGCACTCGCCGAAGCCGATGCGAACCGCGCCTTCGCCTTCGCACCAGGCCTTGAGCGTGATCTCGTCCCCGTCCTCGAGGAAGCTCCGGGTCTCGCCGCTCGGCAGCTGCAGCGGCTGCTTGCCGCCCTGGCTGATCTCCAGCAACGAGCCGAGGCCGCTTGCCGCTTCCGTCGACAAGGTACCGGTCCCGATCAGGTCGCCCGGCTGCAGGTTGCAGCCGTTCGCCGGGTGATTCGCGACGATCTGCGCCGCGCGCCAGTACATCGCCGCGTCTGCCCAGCCGCGCGAGAGGACATTCGCCGCCAAACCGCTATGGCGCATGTTGTCGGGCGAGAGAGTGTCA
>CBHTSV010000147.1:0-2892 GCA_966095215.1 uncultured Sphingomonas sp.
CGCCGTGCGCACGCGCGTCCTCGATCGCCTCGACGATCGCCGGCCTCTCTTCATTGCGAAGGCGCCGCAGCTCATCCGTAAGCTTGCGGTGGCCCTCGGCCAGCATCGGTACCTTTTCGGCACTCGCCATGTTCAAAACCCTTTTTCAAAACCCTGCCCCGGCGTGCCGACAGGCCCGCGACGGAAGCAAATGTGGGTGGAGATGTGTGTCTCTTAGGTCGCGGAATAATAGGATTGGAGCGAGGCGACTTCAAGCGCGTGTCCCCTGACCGCCTCGATCGACTTCGCCGCCGCATAGCTCGCCGCCGCAGTGGTGAAATAGGGCACCTTCTTGGTGAGCGCCGTCGTCCGGATCGAATGGCTGTCCTTCAGCGACTGCCAGCCCTCGGTCGTGTTGAACACGAGGTCTACTTCCCCGTCGAGCAGCCGGTCGACGATGTGCGGACGCCCCTGCGCGACCTTGTTCACCCGCTCGACCGGAATGCCCTTAGCGGCAAGGTGATCGGTGGTGCCTCCGGTCGCAATGATCCTGAAGCCGAGCTCCACCAGCTTCTCTGCCGCGGGCACGATATTGTCCTTGTCCGCGTCCTTGACCGAGATGAAGGCCGTCCCGCCCTGCGGGAGCGCCATTCCCGCGCCGAGCAAGGCCTTGGCGAAGGCGATGTCGAAATCTCCATCGATTCCCATGACTTCGCCGGTGCTCTTCATTTCTGGCCCCAACACCGGATCCGTCCCCGGGAAGCGCGCGAAGGGGAAGACGGGGCCCTTCACCGCGATATAGTCGAAGTCGCGCGGGATGTCCCCGAACTCGCCCAGCTTCTCTCCAGCCATGACCCGCGCGGCGATCTTGGCGATCGGCTTGCCGGTGGCTTTGGCGACGAAAGGCACCGTCCGGCTTGCCCGCGGGTTCACCTCGATGAGATAGACCTCCTCCTCCTTCACCGCGAACTGGACGTTCATGAGGCCCCGGACCTTCAGCGCCAGCGCCAGCTCGCGCGTCTGCCGCTCGATCTCCTGCACCACATGCCGGTTGAGGCTGTGCGGCGGGATGGCGCAGGCGCTGTCGCCCGAATGGACCCCCGCCTCCTCGATATGCTGGAGAACCCCCGCCACCACGACGTCGCTCCCGTCAGAGATGGCGTCGACGTCCACCTCAATGGCGTCGCGCAGATAGCGGTCGATCAGCACGGGGCTCCGGCCCGACACCGCCACTGCCGTCGCGATGTAATGATCGAGCTGCTGCGGCCCGTCGACGACCTCCATCCCGCGCCCGCCGAGCACATAGGACGGCCGCAGGAGCACCGGATAGCCGATGCGCTCCGCCACCATCAGCGCCTCGTCCCGGCTCCGCGCAATGCCATTAGCCGGCTGCTTCAGTCCCAGCCTCGCCACAAGCGCCGCGAACCGCTCCCGGTCCTCCGCAAGGTCGATGCTGTCGGGCGAAGTCCCCAGGATCGGCACGCCCGCGGCCTGCAGCTCCGCCGCGAGCTTCAGCGGGGTCTGCCCGCCCAGTTGCACGATGACGCCCAGCAGCTCACCCTTCTCGCTCTCGCGGCGAATGATCTCGAGCACGTCCTCGCCCGTCAGCGGCTCGAAATAGAGCCGGTCCGACGTGTCCGGGTCGGTCGAGACCGTCTCCGGGTTGCAATTGACCATGATGGTCTCGAACCCCGCGCCGTTCTCATCGCCTTCGCCGTGGCCGAGCGCGAAGGCCGCATGGCAGCAGCAATAGTCGAACTCGATACCCTGCCCGATCCGGTTCGGCCCGCCGCCGAGGATGACAATCTTCTTCCGGTCGGAAACCTCCGCCTCGTCCTCCGGCTCACCGAACAAAGGCGCTTCGTAAGTCGAGTAGAGGTAGGGCGTCGCCGCATCGAACTCCGCGGCGCAGCTGTCGATGCGCTTGAACACGGGGCGAACGCCGAGCTTCAGCCGGTGCGAGCGCACCTCCTCCTCGGTCACTCCACCCGTCATGCCGCGGATGGCGCTGTGCACCACGCCTCCGCCCGCCGCGGCCAGTTCGCTCATCTCACGTTCGACGTGCGCTGATCGAAGCGCCAGGGTCGCGAGCCGCGCATCTGAAAAGCCCATCGCCTTCAGCCGCCGCATCCCGCGCGCGTCGCCCGGCAGGCCCTGCTCGCGCACCTGCGCTTCGGCGTCGACGATCTCCTGCAGCCGCTCCAGGAACCATGGATCGAACCCCGAAATCTCGTTGATTCGCTGGACCTTGAAGCCCTGCCTCAGCGCCTCCGCGGCGACGAGCAATCGGTCGGGCGTCGGCCGGGCGAGCAGGCTCTCCATCTCCATCGGATCCGCCCTCTCCAGCTCGCGCACGCGGTCGAGCCCGCTGAGGCCCGTCTCCAGCCCTCGAAGCGCCTTCTGCAGGCTCTCGTGGAAACTTCGCCCGATTGCCATCACTTCGCCCACCGACTTCATTGAGGTCGTCAGGATCGCGTCGGCCCCGCGGAACTTCTCGAAAGCGAAGCGCGGCACCTTGGTTACGACGTAGTCGATCGTCGGCTCGAAGCTCGCCGGCGTCGCCCCGCCCGTGATGTCGTTGGCGATCTCGTCGAGCGTGTAACCGACCGCCAGCCGCGCCGCGACCTTCGCGATCGGGAACCCCGTGGCCTTCGACGCCAAGGCCGATGACCGCGACACGCGCGGGTTCATCTCGATCACCACCATCCGCCCGGTCTTCGGATCCACTGCGAACTGGACGTTGGAACCGCCTGTTTCGACGCCAATTTCGCGCAACACCGCGATCGCGGCCGAGCGCATCCGCTGATATTCCTTGTCGGTCAGCGTGAGCGCCGGAGCGACGGTGATGCTGTCGCCCGTGTGCACTCCCATCGGGTCCACATTCTCGATCGAGCAGATGATGATGGCGTTGTC
>CBHTSV010000148.1:0-6329 GCA_966095215.1 uncultured Sphingomonas sp.
CGGCCTGGATGCTGTCGCGGAGCCTGGAGACGCTCGAGCTCCGAATGAACCGGGCCGGCGAAAATGCCGCCAAAGTATGCGACTTCCTGCGGAGCCATCCGAAGGTCGAGAAGATCGGCTATCTGGGCTTCCTCGAGTCCGGCACGCGCCAGGCGGATATCTTCGCGCGGCACTGCAGCGGGGCGGGGTCCACCTTCTCGCTTTACCTGAAGGGCGGTGAGGAGGAGGCCTTCGCCTTCCTCGACAACCTCCAGATCGCCAATCTGGCCGTGAGCCTGGGCGGGACGGAGACCCTTGCGAGCGCTCCCGCCGCGATGACGCATTTGTCGGTGCCCGACGAGCGCAAGAAACAGCTCGACATCACTCCGAACCTGGTGCGCATCTCCATCGGCTGCGAGGACCCGGACGACCTGATCGCCGACTTCGCGAACGCACTGAGCGCCGTCTAGGAAAGAAGCCGCTCGACCGCTGCGGCGATGGCGAACAGTCGCCGGTCCTGGCCGCGGCGGCCGAAAAGCATCAGTCCGACCGGCAAGCCGTCTCCCCGCAGCGGAAGCGAGATCGCGCACAGGTCGAAGAAGTTCGCAATCGCGGTGTTGCGAAGCAGCAGGCGGTTCGCCGTGTTGAACCCCTTTTCGGT
Source organism: uncultured Sphingomonas sp. (assembly GCA_966095215.1). GTDB lineage: Bacteria > Pseudomonadota > Alphaproteobacteria > Sphingomonadales > Sphingomonadaceae > Sphingomicrobium. Next base: position 641 of record CBHTSV010000148.1, read on the forward strand.
CGAAAGCTGCTCCATGGTCGGCGCGACGATGGGAGTGGTCGGCAGGACCAGTGCATCGAACTCGTGGAAACGCGCATCCATCGCGCTCACCAACTCGCTTCGATCCTTCAGCATAGTCGCATAATCGGCATCGGAGACGCGGCTGCCCGTTTCGATCCGCGACCGGACGATCGGATCATAATCGGCCCCGCGCGCCGCAATGCGTTCGCGGTGGATATGCCAGGCTTCGACCGTTGCGATGGTGGCGGCCGACTGGACCCGAGCCATGTCGTCGAAGAGCGGGAAATTCACGTCGGACAAGCGGACGCCAGCTCGGCCAAGCCGGGCGATCGCGGCATCGAATCGGGAGGCGACGGTGTCGCCCAGCTCGCCGAGCGGCAGGCCTTGCGGGATGGCGAACTTCAAACCCGCTAGCGGCGCCGCCTTGAGCTGCCAGGGTTGCTCCCCGGCCAGGACCGCGTCCACCTTCGCGCAGGCCTCGACGCTCCGAGCGATCGGCCCCGCCGAATCGAGCGTTTGCGACAAGGGAAAGGCGCCCTCGGTCGGCACACGATATTTGCTCGGCTTGTAACCGACCACGCCGCAAAGCGCGGCCGGAATCCGCGTCGACCCGCCGGTATCCGTTCCGATCGAAATCTCGCACATCCCGTCGGCTACCGCTACCGCGGCGCCAGACGAAGAACCGCCGGGAATGCGCGTCCGGTCGGCAGGATTGCCGGGCGTGCCGTAATGCGGGTTGGCGCCGACTCCGGTGAAGGCGAACTCCGACATGTTGGTCTTGCCGACAATTACGGCACCCGCCTCGCGCAGCCGCTGCACGACCGTCGCATCGGTCGTCGCGGGCGCATCGGCCAGCACCCTGGACCCGCCGCGTGTTGCCTCACCACGGACGTCGAACAGGTCCTTGATACTGATGATTGCGCCGTCGAGTGCCCCGAGCCTGGTGTCGTCGCGCGCACGCCGGTCGGCTGCGTCGGCCGCTGCGCGAGCAGCTTCCGCATAAACGGTGAGATAAGTTCGTTCGCCCTCGCCCGACGGGTCGTCGATGCGCGCAAGGGCATGTTCAAGTCGGTCGCGCGCCTGGATGGTGATTCTCCTCGGGTCGCCGCATAGCGCCGATCGGGGCGGTGCGCATGGAGGTGGCAAGTTGCTGACGGAAGGCGACGTCGAACGGATTGTGTTCGGCTGTGGCAATTTCGGTGGGATTGGCTCGTCGCCGAGTCTGCGCAGCGCGGGGGACAGTGAAGAACGCGCTCTGCAGTTGCTCGATCATGCCCGGCGCGTGGGCCTTCGACGTTTCGATACCGCGAACACCTACGGCGGCGGATCAAGCGAACTGCTACTTGGGAAATGGCTTCGCTCCCAAGGCGAGTCCTTCGTTCAGAATGCGCAGATTGCGACCAAGGTCGGCAATCCTCATGGCTGCCCGCCCGGCGAGACGCCGCTCAGTCGAACCCAGATCGCCTGCCATCTGGATGAGTCTTTGCGTCGGCTCGGGCTCGAGCGAATCGATCTCTACTACATCCACGAGTTCGATCGGGTGACGCCTCTTGAAGAGACATTGGAGGCGATGACGCGCGCTGTCGAAGCGGGCAAAATCGACCGCTTCGGCGTCTCCAACGCCACTCTTTCCGATGTGGAGGACGTGAGGCGACTGGCCGGCAGCAGCCTCGCATCACGCTTCGAATATGTTCAGAACGAGTACAATCTGCTCGCCAGCGCAGATGCTGACGAGCTCATCCCATACTGCGCCGAGCACGACCTCCGTTACACGGCCTTCAGCCCGCTCGCAGGCGGCTTCCTCACCGGCAAATACCGGCTTGGCGAGGAGCCTCCCTCCGGCAGCCGCCTGGCCTATGCGCCGGAAGTCTGCGCCGGCTATTCTACGGAAGAATCCTTCGCTGCGATCGAGCGCCTCAGGCTAACGGCGGAGAAACGACAGCAGGAGATGGCGGAGGCCGGCCTCCACTTCGTGCTCGACACCCCCGGACTAGATGGCCTGATCATCGCGCCACGCCGTATCGACCATTTCGCGAGCTACGGCTTCGGGCCCAGCTAGCCCCAGTCCTCGATCTGCCACCCCCGCTGCTCGGCGAGCCGCCTGAGCTTCCCGTGCGGGTTCACCGCTACCGGCTCGTCGGCCCATTCGAAGGCGGGCCGGTCCGATACGTGGTCCGAATAGAAGCGCACGTGGCCGTGCACGCCCTTGAGGCCGGATTTCTCGACCCACTCGGCGATCATCCTTAGTTTCGCGGGTCCGTAGCAATTCTCGCCGGCGATCTTCGCGTGGACTTGGCTGTCGAGGCCGATGACGGAGCCGGTGCCAATCACATCGTCGAAGCCGAGGCGCTCGGCGATGGCGTCGGCGTAGAGCCGGTAGGAGGCGGTCGCGAGCACCACGCGCCGCGCTTCGGCCTTGTCGCGCGCGATGGCCTTGCGTGCCCCTGGTCTCAGGTTTGTCGCGACCTGCCCGTCGGCGAAGCTCTCGACCAGCGGCTTGAGCTCGCGCGGATGGATCTTCCGTCCGAGCAGGAGATGGTGGTTAATCTCCTTCAGCTTGCCTCGGTCGATCAGTCGCAGCACATAGGCCAGCATCGCCAGCGCCACGAGCGGCAGGAACAGCAGCCGCCATGATGCTCGTCGCGTCGCGCAGTGAAGCAGGAATTTCGTGTAGGTGCCCGTGCGCGTGACCGTCCGGTCCATGTCGTAGATGGCAAGATCGCTCACGCGCGGCCCGCCAGGATCGCTTCGGCCAGTTCATGATCGGACGGCTTGTCGACATCGACCCCCGCAAGGGGGTTGCCAAGGCGCAATGCGCGAATATCGAGGCCGAGCTTGCGGCCAATTCGCCTGAGCGCGGCATCGATGGTGAGCAGCCGCAACAACGTCCCAATCAGCACGATGGGGCCGAGCAGCGACACGACGCGCCAACCCTTCTTGCGATCGTTTTCCACCGATCGCCAAAGCTCGATCGCCGCGGCGACTTTGGGCGATCTCAGCGCGAACAGGTTGGCGCCCGTGTAGGCGCCGCCGCGGAACTTCACCCAGGTGCGCTTGGCATCAGGGAAGCGGCGCAGCAGTGTCGAGCGCTCGACCACTCCCAGGGCGATGTCCCCCTGTGCGGCCCGGCAGAACTCGTCGATCATCGCGACGTCCAGCAGGGCGTGATCGGCGGTCGCCACCAGGAGCGGCCATTGCGTGCTTCTGTCGAAACACAGCTTGAGCATCGTCGTCGCGATCGTGGCCTCCGACTTTCGAAACGAAATGCGCGGGTCTTCCGGCAGCACTTCCGCAATCCGCTCAGGCGCCTGGCTGAGCACGATCACATCGCCGATAATCTCGCTCGCCAGCAGCGCGCGCATGGGGCGCCTCACCATCGGTTCGCCACCGACCGGGATGAGCGCCTTCAGATCCGTGCCGTGCGCTTCCGCGAAGGCATCGCGCCCCGGCCGGGACCCGGCGAGCACGATGGCGGTATATTTCACGCTTCCAGCCAGCTGACGACCGGCTGCCCGCGCGCCGCTCGTTCGTTCGCCTGGGCGAGCCGCACCGCGTGGAAGATCAGGCTGACGATGGTCCACCACGCCACGAGCACCAGGCCCGTGTCGGGCCGTCCGAACAGAAGCGAAGCCGTCAATATCACCATGTTCGGATTACGCCGTGCGGTCACGAGCCGGAACTTGCTGTCGATCGGCCGCCAGACGTGGATCTCCATGCCGTTGAAGCGCTTGATCCAGATGCCCTCGATCACCCGCTGCGCGACATAGCCGCCGATGATCGCCCACAGCACCATGGTCGCATAGACGGGCGACAGCGGGCGCCCGTATGCCGCGAGCCCGTGCAGCCAGGCCCACCACCAGAAGGGCGGATGGACGAGGTCGATTCCGTGGTCGAACACATTGCCCCATTTCGATGAGGCGCCGGTGCACCGCGCGAGCTTCCCGTCCACGGTGTCGAGAACCATGAAGACGAACCCGCAGGCGACTCCCTGCCAATAAAGCCCGCGCCAGAACAGGATGAAGGCGAGCAGGCAGAAGACCGCGCCGATGGCCGTGACCAGGTTCGGCGAAAGCCCGGCCTCCGCAGCCCAGCGCGTCAGGTAGAATGCAGGCTTGCGCCATAGATAGAGCGTCAGGACGTCGGTCACGCCCTTGTACGAAGCGTCATAGGCGGCGCGCTCCGTCTGTTCGGCGTTGCCCGCATCAAGCGGGAGCACGAACGGCCGCTCACGCTTGCGAAGCGCCGCATAATTCAACTCGGTCGTTTCCGCCGCGACCGCCTCATAGTCTTCGATGCCACGACCCGATTTCAAGGCTTCGGCGGCTGCATCCGCGTCCCCGCCGACGGGCACATGCGCCATCACCGGCTTGCCGCCGAGCGTCAGCACCGATTGAGGGCGCTCGCGCATCGCCTTCAGCCAGGCAGGGTCCCAGGCATAGTCCATGGTAGCGAGCAGGGCGGCTCGTTGAGGCGCGACCTGATCGGCGGATTCGAAGCCCGCATTGGTCGCCAGCCGGCAGGCGCGATCGCGCGCCGCCATGCCGAACAGGCACGCTTCATTGTCGCCGACCGGCACGAACAACAGGGGCAGATCGCTCGCCATTGACTGGCGCATAAAGATGACCTTGACGGCAGGAAAGTGGCCGCGACTTGCCGATGGAGCCCATTTCGCGCACTAATCCACCGCGCATGGCCGATCTCCACGATGCAGAGACGGATCGCCCTGACGGCTCGGTCTACCGGGTCGCCGGGGCGCTGACGATCACGCGGGCGGCGACGACGCAGCGCGAGATCGACGCCATGCCCGATCCGCTGACCATCGATTTGAGCGAGATCGAGCGCATGGACACGGTCGGCGCCTGGATCGTCTATCGCACGGTCCGCGACCGCGACGCGAAGGTGATCGGCGCCAGCCGGGACGAGGTGAGCCTGCTGAAGCAGGTCGCCGAGTTCGACAAGCCCGCGCAGGTGCATCCGGAAGAAAAGCCGAGCTTCATTCGAGTCCTCACCGAGATCGGCGAAGCAATGGCCGACATGGGCCAGCAATTGCTCGGCCTGCTCGGCTTCTTCGGAGCGACGCTGATCGGCTTTGGCAACATCATCAAGAGGCCGAAGCGCTTTAGGCTGAACGCCGTCATCCAGCGCTTCGACGTGGTCGGCGTCCGAGCGCTAGGGATCATCGGCCTGATGAGCTTCCTGATCGGCATCGTCATTGCGCAGCAGGGCGCGGTCCAGCTCGCCCAGTTCGGCGCCGAGGTTTACACGATCAACCTCATCGGCCGCATCACGGTGCGCGAGCTCGGCGTGCTGATGACCGCGATCATGGTCGCGGGCCGCTCCGGCTCGGCCTTCGCTGCGCAGCTCGGAACGATGAAGATCACCGAGGAGATCGACGCGATGCGCACGATCGGAGTCTCGCCGGTCGAGGCGCTGGTCATCCCGCGGATGATCGCGGCCGTATTCATGATGCCCCTGCTCGCTTTCTGGTCGATGCTTCTGACCCTGATCGGCGGCGGCGTGTTCGTCTGGCTGTCGCTGGGGATTCCCCCGCTCACCTATATCCAGCGGCTGCAGGAGGTCATTCCGCTGACCGACCTGTGGGTCGGCCTCATCAAAGCGCCGGTGTTCGGCTTCATCATCGCGCTCGCCGGCTGTTTCCAGGGCATGCTGGTGCAGGGCAACAGCGAGG
>CBHTSV010000149.1:0-4239 GCA_966095215.1 uncultured Sphingomonas sp.
TCGGCACCAACCAGCTTGCGTGGAAGCTGAGGCAGGACCCGCGGGTCGTGGTCCTGGAGCAGACCAACGCACGCCATCTCAGTCGCGCCGAGGTCACCGACCCGGTCGACATCATTGTCTGCGACGCGAGCTTCATCGGCCTGTCGAAAGTGCTTGAGGCACCGCTGAAGCTGGCGAAGTCCGGCGCCAGGCTGGTTGCGCTGGTCAAGCCGCAGTTCGAGGCCGGACGCGAGGAGGTGGGGAAGGGCGGCGTGGTGCGCGATCCCGCGGTGCACGAACGGGTGTGCGCGGAGGCGCGGGCCTGGATCGAAAGCCAGGGCTGGTCGGTGCTCGGCGTAACTCCAAGTCCAATCACCGGCCCCGAGGGCAATATCGAGTTCCTCCTTGGCGCCACCAAGAAATAGCTGGGGATTGCGGGGATAGGTCCGGCCGCGAGGGTGGCGAAACGCGCGGCCAGCCCCTATCTGCCGAGCGGAAAAGGGAGACGAGCAATGCAGTCCGAGAACAAGTTGTTCGACGACTTCGTGAAGATGGTGAACGGCTTTGCCGGAACTATGGCCGGAATGGGCCGCGAGGCCGAAGCCAGCGCGCGCGAGAAATTCAAGGAATGGATGGGCGGCGCCGATTTCGTCGGCCGCGACGAATTCGAGGCAGTCAAAGCCATGGCGGCCGCCGCGCGCGATGAGAATGAGGCGCTGAAGGCGCGCGTCGCTGCGCTCGAGGCGAAGGCCACCGGAGCGCCGAAGCGCGCCGCCAAGCCCAAGCCGGGGGCCTGATCCTGAGCGAGGAAGAGATCCAGGAAGAGCGCGACGACGGCGCCCCGATCGAGGTCCTCGAGCAATATTTCGAGGCGCGCGGCTGGGCGTGCGAGCGGACGGGCGAAGGCGAGATCGTCGCGTCGGCGACCGGAAGCTGGGCGCAATATGAGCTCCGTGGAGTCTGGCGGCCCGAGGACCAGGTGCTGCAGTTCCTCGCCTTTCCCGACATCAAGGTCGCACCCGAGAAGCGCCTGGCGATCCACGAGGCGCTGGGGCTGATCAACGAGCAGCTGTGGCTGGGCCATTTCGAGATGTGGTCGGGGTCGGGCCTGGTCGTCTTCCGCCACTCGACCATCCTCGACACGCGCGAGGACGAGGGGCTGAGCCTCGAGCAGGCCGAAGCGATCGCAGAAGCCGCGGTCGAAGAGTGCGAGCGCTTCTACCCCGTCTTCCAGTTCGTGCTGTGGGGCGGCAAATCGCCAGGCGAAGCCATCGCCGCGGCGCTCATCGACACGCACGGCGAGGCATGAGCAACGGTCCGCGGCTCCCTGTGCCGACCTGGTTCGTCGGCTGCGGCAACATGGGTGGTGCGATCGTCGAGGGCTGGCGCTCTGCCGGGATCGATCTGTCGAGCGCCGTAGTGATCCGCCCGAGTGGAATGCCCGTCGTGGGCGTTCGGACCGTCCAGACATTTGCCGAAGCCGGGCCGCCGCCTCGGCTAGTGGTGCTCGCTTTCAAGCCGCAGAAGCTGGACGAGATCGCGCCGCAGCTGAAGAGCTGGCTGACGTCCAAGACTATTGTCGTATCGATCCTGGCGGGAGTGGAGGCGGCAAGCCTTCGCGCTCGTTTCCCGAACGCCGGGACGATCATCCGGGCGATGCCGAACCTGCCCGTCGCGATCCGTCGCGGTGTGAAGGCGCTCTACAGTGAGTATGCGGACGAGGCGACGAGGCAGGAGCTCGGCAATCTCTTTGCCGCGCTCGGCTTCGCCTTGTGGGCGGCCGACGAGGCGAAGTTCGCCGCGGTCGGATCCGTTGCGGGGGCGGGGCCTGCCTATGTCGCGCGGTTCATTGCGGCCTTGGCGAAAGCCGGCGAGGAGCGGGGCCTGAGCGCCGAGATCGCGTCCACGGTCGCATTGGAAACCGTCTTGGGAACGGCGTGGATGGCGGCGACGACAGGCGAGAGCATGGACGACGTCGCGCGGCGCGTCGCGAGCCCAAAGGGCACCACGGAAGCTGGTCTTGCGGTGCTCGACCACGACAAGGTGCTCGACCAGCTTATCGGCGTGACCATTCAGGCGGCAGCCGAGCGGGGCCGCCAGCTCGCGGAAGACGCTCGGGTCCAGCCGAGCTAACCGCTCGCTTGCGGAAGAAGCCCGCAACGCTTAGGCGCGCTCTCCAACGGGAGAGCAAATGGTCCAGGAATCCGATCAGCGCACCTACGACGACCGTGACGGCTGGATCTGGCTCGATGGCAAGCTGGTCCCGTGGCGCGACGCACAGGTCCATGTGCTCACTCACGCGCTTCACTATGCGAGCAGCGTCTTCGAGGGGCAGCGTGCCTACAATGGCGTGATCTTCAAGCTGCGCGAGCATACGGAGCGGCTGCACAAGAGCGCCCGGCTGCTCGGCTTCGAGATTCCCTGGACTGCCGACGAGATCGACGCCGCGTGCAACGAGGTGCTGAAGGCGAACGGCTGGACCGACGCCTACATGCGCCCCCTCGCGTGGCGAGGTTCGGAATCGATGGGCGTGGCGCCCGGCAAGACCAGGCCACACCTCGCGATCGCCGCATGGGAATGGGGCAAATATTATGGCGAGGAGCTGGCGAAGCAGGGCATCCGCCTGGACCTCGCGCCATGGCGCCGGCCGGCACCGTACACGGCGCCCTCGGAGTCGAAAGCGGCCGGCCTGTACATGATCTGCACCCTGTCGAAGCAGCATGCGGAGCAGCGCGGCTATGAGGATGCGCTGATGCTCGACTGGCGCGGCCGTGTGGCGGAAGCGACCGGCGCGAACGTCTTCTTCGTCGCCGACGGGCAGCTCCACACGCCTGTTCCGGACTGCTTTCTCGACGGGATCACTCGCCGGACGGTGATGGACCTGGCGCGCAAACGCGGTGTCGAGGTGATCGAGCGCGCGATCTGGCCGGAGGAGCTGGAGAGCTTCGAGCAGATGTTCCTGACGGGCACCGCGGCGGAAGTGACGCCGGTGCGCTCGGCGGGCCCATGGAAGTTCGAGGTCGGCGATCTGACGCGTCAGCTGGCGAAGGACTACGACGACCTGGTCTATGGACGGATTCCGAACGTCGCGGCCATGCCGGTCGCCTCGGACGCCTAAGCGCTAGACAAATATCGACAGGTCGAGCGGCTCGCTCGGCCCGAACCAGATCACGTGCTCGGTATGATCGGCGAGGTCGTTGCCCGTCTCGGCATGGGCGAAGATGGTTAGCGCGCCGCGGTTCAGCGCCAGGAACTGGGCAATGTCCCCGAACACGTCTCTTGGCACGGTCAGCTGCACGCTTCCACGCGGATGCGGACCGACAGGCCTCAGGTGGAAATGGCCGACCGCGATCGGAAAACGAGCCTTGGCCGCCGCGGCGAGCTGCTTCGCCTGCTCGACCTCCTCCGGCTCATAATAGATGTGCGCATGGAAATCGCGGATCGATGGCTCTGTCATGCTTGCGATATAGACCATCCGACGGCCAGACCCCATCTCCACTTCCAACTTGGGTTTCGGCGGGTATAAGCCGCGCCTCTCCCGCACGTGCGGGCACGCCTGCTGGGGCGTCGCCAAGAGGTAAGGCACCGGTTTTTGGTACCGGCATTCGCAGGTTCGAATCCTGCCGCCCCAGCCAATCTCGCTCTTGAGGTGACTCAATGACCGAACCGTCGATCCGCGATTTCCACGCGCATATCTACTACGACCGGCAAGAGGTCGATCGCGCCAAGCGGCTCGCCGCGGCAGCGCACGAGCGGTTCGGCATCCGGGTCGGGCATTTCCACCTGAATCCGGTAGGGCCGCACCCGCGCGGCAGCGTCCAGTTGACGGTGCCGCGCGACCAGTTCGGCCACTTCGCGCAATGGATCGCGCTCAACCGCGCCGGGCTCACCATCTTCGCCCACACCAGCACCGGCGAGGACCGCGCCGACCACACCGAGCATGTGATCTGGTTCGGGCCGAGCGAGCCGCTCGATCTCTCGATCTTCGACTGATTCAGCTCACCGGATAAATCGCCAGCGCGCGGACCTCGATGCTCTCGCGCTCCGGCGCATCGCTCGGGCTGAGCGGATCGTCGAACGCCGCGTGCGGCGTGAATCGCGCACCGCTCTCATCCGAATCATACCCTTTGAGAAGGATCGCCTCGTTCGGCGCCAGATGCGGGAAATAATGCCAGCGCTGCGCTTCGCTGTGCTGGACCGAATAGGTCTCGCCTACCCGATCGCGATAGATGAGATCGGTCGCGACGAGGTCGCTCGGTG
>CBHTSV010000150.1:0-5883 GCA_966095215.1 uncultured Sphingomonas sp.
GGCCCGTCGAGATTGCGGCGGGCGACGTGTTTCCCTGGTGACCGATCTCGTCGAGGCGGCCCGTTTCAATTGGGCCTACCAGGCCGAACTTTTTCGAATCTTCCTTGAGCAGCACGCCGTGGACGCGGTCGTGTTCGACACGCAGAGCTCCGGATATTCCGAAGGCGCACTCGTCGAAGTCAGGGTGATGGTGCTCGATGAGAACCTGGCGGAGGCGAAGAAGCTTCTCCGCGAGTACGAGCGCTAGAGAAGGTGGGCGATTGGTCCGGAGTCGAACCCGGCCGAGTTCAGGCGCTCCTCCACCTCTTCCCTCGATGCGCCCTCCTCGCGCTGGGCGAGCGCTAGCGTAAGCGCCGACCGCGTTCCGGACCGGCAGAAGGCGAGCAGCTTGCCGTCCCCGGCTGCGCGCATCGCTTCCTGCATGCATTCGATGTCCGCCGGGCCGATCCCGCGGATGATCGGGACGAAGCGATATTCGATTCCCGCGGCCGCCGCGGCTTCCTCGATATCGCTCGCCTGAGGCTGGCCCGGCTCCTCGAAATCGGGCCGGTTGTTCACCAGCACCGTAACGCCCTGCTCCGCCAGCCCGGCGACCTCGTCGGGAGTGATCTGGCCGCTCACCAGCGTCCGATCGTCGAGCTGGCGGATCATGAGCTTACTGCCCCCTCTCGCCCTTCTTCGGCGGGGTAGCGACCGGAGGAGGCGGCGCTGCAGTGACCGCGGCCGGAGCGGAAGCCGGAGCGGGAGCCGCTCCCGCGCTGCCCAGCCCGTAATAGTCGAGATAGGGCTGGATGCTCGGGTCGGCGCCCGTGAACCCGCGGTACATCTCGGCCAGGTCGAGCGTGTTGCCGCGCGACAGGACCATGTCGCGGAAACGCTGGCCGTTTGCCCGCGTCAGACCGCCGTGCCTCTCGAACCAGTTGAACGCGTCCTGTCCCAGCATTCGAGTCCATGCATAGGCATAATAGCTCGCGGAATAGCCGTTGCTCCAGATGTGGAGGAAATAGCTGGACCGGTAGCGCGGCGGCACGTCCTGCGTGTCGAACCCGCCCTTGGCGAGCGCATCGGCTTCGAACTTGTCCACGTCCTCCCGTGGAGCGGTGGCGGGCAGCGAGTGCCAGTCCAGGTCGAGCCGCGCCGCCTCGAGCGCCTCTCCGACCTCATAACCCTGGTTGAACGTGCGTGCCGCCAGGATCTTCTGGACGAGGTCCTGCGGGATCGTCTGGCCGGTTTTGTAGTGCACGGCATAGTGGGGCAAGATCTTCGGATCGAGCGCCCAGTTTTCGTTGAACTGCGACGGGAACTCGACGAAGTCGCGCGCCACGTTCGTGCCCGACAGGGTCGGGTAGGTCTGCGAGGCGAACATGCCGTGCAGCGCGTGGCCGAACTCGTGGAACATCGTCGTCACGTCGTCCCAGCTGATCAGCGCCGGCTGGCCGGGCGCGGGCTTGGTGAAGTTCTCGACGTTGAAGATGACCGGCTTGGTGCCGCGCAGGTAGGATTGGTTGACGAGGTTCGACATCCATGCGCCGCCCGACTTGTTGTCGCGCTTCCACGGGTCGATCATGAAGATCGCCAGTTCCTTGCCGTCCTGGTCATAGACCTGGAAGGCGCGCATGTCCGGGTTCCAGGTCGGGATGTCCTTCCTTTCCTTGAAGGTCAGCCCGTACAGCTGGTTGGCGGCGTAGAAGACGCCGTCCTCGAGCACCTTGTTGAACTCGAAATATTGCTTCAGCTGGTCGCTATCGATCGCGTAGCGCTGCTTGCGGATCTGCTCCGCGTAGAAGTTCCAGTCTGCTGCGGTCGGCTGGAAGGTCGCGCCCTGCGACTTGGCCAGAGCGACGATGTCGGCCCACTCCCGGCGCTCCTTGGCCGAAACGGCGGGAGCCAGCCGGTCGAGGAAGCCGACGGCGGTCGCGCGGTCCTTCGCCATCTGGTCGTAGAGATTATAGTCGGCGAAGTTGGCCGCGCCGAACAAAGCCGCCTTCTTTGCGCGAAGCTGCGCGAGCTCGCTGACGATCCCGCGAGTGTCGTTGGCGTCGCCATGCTCGGCGCGATTGAGGCTCGCGTCGAACAGCTGCTGCCGCGTTGCGTGGCTGGTCAGCGATTCGAGCGAGGGCTGCTGCGTCGTGTTCTGCAGCGGCAGCACATAGCCCGCGACCTTGCGGTCCTTCGCGGCTTCCGCTGCGGCCGCGATCTGCTGCTCGTTAAGGCCAGCAAGCGCGGCCTTGTCGGTGACGTGCAGGGCGCCGGCCTTGGCCGCGGCGAGCAGCTTCTGGCTGAACTGGGTCTGTAGCGTGGAGAGGCGCTTGTTGATCGCCTTGAGCTCGACCTGCTTGGCGGCGGGAAGCTCCGCGCCGGCGTGCACCATTCCCTTGTAATAGACGTCGAGGATCTTCGCCTGCTCGGGGTTCAGGTTCAGCTCGCCCTCATGGTCGTGAAGATACTTAACCCGGCCGAACAGCTTGGCGTTGAGATTGATGAAATCGTTGTGCGCGGCGAACAGCGGCGCGGTCTTGGTGTCCGTCGCCTGCAGCGTGTCGTTGGTGTTCGCGCCGTTGACCGCGCTGAACGCAAGACTCGCGCGCTCCAGCAGCTGACCGGAGCGTTCGAGGGGGACGATCGTGTTGTTGAAGGTCGGCGGAGCGGGATCGTTCGCGATCGCCAGCACCTCGCGCTTCTGCTGGGCCATTCCGGCGAGCAGCGCGGGCAGATAGTCGCTGTCCTTGATGCGCGAGAAGTCGGGCGTCTGGAACGGAAGCGTGCTCGGCTTCGCGAACGGATTGGACGCCGGCAGCGTCGCCGATGCGGCGGGCTTGGCGGCCTTCTTCGGAGCGGCGGCCAGCGCCGGTCCGGCAGTGACGACCGACAGCGCAGCCGTCGCAAGTAGAAGCTTGCGGATCATGTCTCTCCCCGAGGGTGCAAATTGTCGTTTGGGTCTCTTCAACCGAGTCGCGGCTGACGCAAGCCTGAATATCAGCCGTTGGTCGAAAGGGCCGCCAGCATCGCCTCGCCGTAACGCTCGAGCTTCACGGCGCCGACTCCCTGCACCTGAGCCAACTCGTTGAGATTGCTAGGTTTACGCGAGGCGATCTCGCGCAGGGTCGAGTCGTGGAAGATGACATAGGGCGGAACGCCGGTTTCGGACGCGATCCGGCGTCTTGCCTCGCGAAGGGCGTCGAACAATGGGTCGGGCGGACCGTCGAACCGCTGTCGGCGGGCGCGTTTGCGCGGAGGCGGAACGACGATCGTCAGCTGCTGCTCGCCCTTCAGGATGGGCTTCGCTCCCGGCCCGAAGCTCAGTCCGCCATAAGCATCGGAGCGGAGCGCGTCGCGCGCGATGAGAGCCCGAGCGACCGGTTTCACCAGCGCGAGCTCGTCGGCGCTCGCGATGCCGAAAACCGACAGGCGATGGTGGCCGAAGCTGCGTACCTTTTCGTTGTCGTTGCCGGCGAGCACGTCGGTCAGGTACCCGACGCCGAAGCGCATTTCGGTACGGAAGGCGGCGGAGAGCAGCTTGCGCGCGACCTCCGTCGCATCGATGGACGCGGGCGGATCGAGGCAATTGTCGCAATTGCCGCAACTCTCCGGCGGATTTTCACCGAAGTGCCGGAGAATGATGGCGCGGCGGCAAGTCGTCGCCTCGGCGAAGGCGGCGAGCGCATTCAGCCGCTCGCGCTCGCCGGCGCGCCGCTCCGGCTCGATCTCGGTCTCGATGCGGCGCCGTGCGAGGGCGAAATCTTCGGCCGACCAGAACAGCCACGCCTCGGCCGGCTCGCCGTCGCGCCCGGCGCGGCCGGTTTCCTGGTAATAAGCCTCGATCGACTTGGGCATCCCGGCATGGGCGACGAAGCGCACGTCGGGCTTGTCGATGCCCATGCCGAAGGCGACGGTCGCGGAGATCACCATCTCTTCGGAATTGACGAAGGCCGCCTGGTTGCGGGCGCGCACCTGCGGCTCGAGGCCGGCATGAAAGGGCAACGACGGACGTCCCGTGCCGGCGAGTTGCTCGGCGATGCGCTCCGCCTTGTCGCGGCTCGGCGCATAGACGATTCCGGCGCCCGGCTGCTGAGCGAGGAGCGTCTTCAGCTGGCCGGAAATGCCGTCGCGGTGCTTCACGTGGTAGCGGATGTTCGGACGGTCGAACCCGGCGATCACCAGCCCGTCTTCGGGGATTCCCAATTGAACAAGTATATCCGACCGTGTCCGCCGGTCCGCGGTCGCCGTAAGCGCCAGGCGAGGCACATCCGAATTCTCGTCCAGCAGCGGCTTCAGCTGCCGATAGTCGGGCCGGAAATCATGACCCCATTCGCTGACGCAATGCGCCTCGTCGATCGCAATCAGCGCAAGATTCAGGCGACTGACGAGGCGGCGAAAGCCTTCGGTCGTCGCGCGCTCCGGAGCGACGTACAGCAGGTCGAGCTCCCCGTTTTTGAGCCTCTGGACGGTATGCTCTCGGTTCGAGTCCGCCGACGTCAGCGACGCTGCGCGAAGCCCGATGGCGTTCGCGCTTCGGATCTGGTCGTGCATCAGCGCGATGAGCGGCGAGATGACGAGCGCGGTGCCTTCGCGGGCGAGCGCCGGCAGCTGGTAGCAGAGCGACTTGCCCGCGCCGGTCGGCATCACGGCCAACGTGTGCTTGCCGGCGAGCACGCGGCCGATCACTTGTTCCTGCACGCCGCGGAAGTGATCGAAGCCGAAGATATGTTTGAGGATGTCGTGCGGGTCGGTCATCTTACTCAGGCACTGGCGGACCGAGCTCCGCGGGTGGAGACGGGTTCGTAGCGGCGCTCCAATTGAACGCCAAGTCCTACTCGGCTGCTTCCGCGGTCTCCTCGAGCAATTGCTCCGCGGCCTGGCGGTACCACAAATCGGCGTAGAGCCCGCCGCGCTCGAGCAGCTCGTCATGGGTGCCGCGCTCCGCGATGCGCCCTTCGTCGAGCACCACGATCTGATCGGCGCCGACGATGGTCGAAAGGCGGTGCGCGATCATGAAGGTCGTGCGGCTCTCCGCAACCCGGTCGAGCGTTTCCTGAATCGCCTGCTCGGTGCGGCTGTCGAGCGCCGATGTCGCTTCGTCGAGCACGAGGATCGGCGGGTTCTTGAGCAAGGTGCGGGCGATGGCGACGCGCTGCTTCTCGCCGCCCGAAAGCTTCAACCCCCTCTCGCCGACCATCGATTCATAGCGCTCCGGCAATGCCTCGATGAAGCGATCGATCGCCGCGCCCTGCGCTGCTTTTTCGATGTCCGCTGGCTCCGCGCCGTCCCGTCCGTAGGCGATGTTGTAGCCGATGGTCTCGTTGAACAGCACGGTGTCCTGCGGAACGATCCCGATCCGCGAGCGAAGGCTTGCCTGCGTGACTTCGGCAATGTCCTGCCCATCGATGGTGATCCGGCCGGCGGTCGGATCGTAAAAGCGATACAGCAGCCGCGCGATGGTCGACTTGCCCGCGCCCGATGGGCCGACGATCGCGACCGACGTTCCCGCTGGAATGTCGAGATCGAGATCTTTCAGTATCTCGCGCTGGGCCTCATAACCGAAGCCCACGCCTTCGAACCGGACATGGCCTTTCGCGACACGCAACGGCTCGGCGCCGGGCCGGTCGGTGATCTCGGCGGGGGTGTCGAGCAGCCCCCACATCGCCTCCATGTCGATCAGGCCTTGGCGGATCGAGCGATAGACCCAGCCGAGCATGTCGAGCGGCCTGAACAGCTGCATCAGCAGCGAATTGACCAGCACCACGTCGCCCGGAGTGAAGCGGCACTTGCTCCATCCCCAGACGGTAAAGATCATCGCGCCGGCCATCATCAAATTGGTAATGAAGGCCTGGCCGATGTTGAGCCAGGCGAGCGAGACCTCGTTGCGGACCGCCGCTCGGGTGA
>CBHTSV010000151.1:0-2491 GCA_966095215.1 uncultured Sphingomonas sp.
CGCGCGTTATGGGGGCTCGATCGACAAGTTCGTCACGCCCGCAGTGGCCGACGATGTCCGCCGTCATTTGAACGGCGGTTAAGGCTGGCGTCAGTCCAGCAACTGCACTAGGGCCGCAGCACTATTTTCCGGAGGGGTTGAATGTTCTCCAAGGCGTTGGTTGCGCTTCCATTTTTGGCGTTTGCGCTGATCGCGGCAAAGCCCGCGCCTGCGCCGGTTGCTCCGATGCCCAGCCTCGTCGCGCCGGCGGAAGTCGCCGCAGACGCGACGAACCAGCTGACGCTCGAGCTTTCGACTGGCGGGAAGGTCGTGATCCAGATGCGTCCCGACCTCGCGCCGCATCATGTCGAACGCGTGCAGGCCCTTGTTCGGCAGGGCTTCTACAACGGCCTCACCTTCCACCGCGTCGTGCCCGGGTTCATGGCCCAGGGCGGCGATCCGACCGGGACCGGCGACGGCGGATCGAAACTGCCGGACCTGAAGGCCGAGTTCACTGCCGTGCCCTTCCTGCGCGGCACCGTCGGCGCCGCGCGCACGGACAAGGAAGACACGGCGAACAGCCAGTTCTTCATCATGTTCGTGCCGAATGCGAGCCTGGACAATAAGTATACCGTCTGGGGCCGAGTGATCTCGGGCATGGACGCGGTCGACAAGATCGCCCCGGGCGAGCCGCCGGCCGAGCCGACGAAGATCGTCAAGGCGTATCTCGGCAAGTAATAGACCGGCGCCATGCGCGTCGATCTGTTCGATTTCGACCTTCCCCCCGAGCGCATCGCGCTGAGGCCCGCGCGGCCGCGCGACAGCGCTCGGCTGCTGGTCGTGGAGGGCAGGGAGGTCTTCGATCGCCAGGTGCTCGACCTGCCGCAGCTGCTGCGCCACGGCGACATGCTCGTCTTCAACGACACCAAGGTGATCCCCGCGCAACTCGAGGGAAAACGCGGAGAGGCGAGCATTGGCGCGACCCTGCACAAGCGTGAGAGCCTTCGCGAGTGGCGCGCCTTCCTGCGCAACGCGAAGCGGGCGCGGGACGGCGACGTGATCGATTTCGGCCACGGCGTGCATGCCTCGGTCGCCGAGAAGGCGGAGGATGGGTCCGCGCTGCTCCATTTCCATGGCGACGAGCCGGTCGAGGCGATGCTCGAGCGCGCGGGGCGAATGCCGCTCCCGCCCTACATAGCGTCACGTCGTAATGTAGATGAGGCCGACCGCGACGATTATCAGACCATGTTCGCGAGAGAGGAGGGCGCTGTTGCGGCTCCAACCGCAGCGCTGCATTTCACGCCGAGGCTGCTCGATGCACTCGACGCGGCGCGCGTCAGGCGCGAGACGCTGACGCTTCATGTCGGCGCGGGGACGTTCCTGCCGGTGAAGTCCGCCGACACAGCCGGCCATGTGATGCATTCCGAATGGGGCCGGATCGATGCCGCGACCGCCGATCGGCTGAACGCCGCCCGAGCAGCCGGCGGGCGGCTGATCGCCGTGGGAACGACCAGCTTGCGCCTGCTCGAGAGCGCGGCGGACCCGGACGGTGCGATCCGGCCGTTCGAGAGCGACACCTCGATCTTCATCACTCCCGGTTACCGCTTCAAGGCAGTCGACGGCCTCGTCACCAACTTCCACCTGCCGCGATCGACCCTGTTCATGCTGGTCAGCGCGCTGATGGGCCTCGACGTCATGAAGTCAGCCTACGAGCATGCGATCGAGCAGGGCTACCGCTTCTATTCCTACGGCGACGCGAGCCTGCTGTTGCCCTCAGCGTCCCGCGGTTGAAGCCAATGGCCGAGATCGCGTCCGATCAGCGAGCCCAAACGCTCGATCTCGTCCTGGAAATGGAGCCGAATCTCTCGCTGGACATCGGTTGAAATCGGCTCCCGCGGATTGTCCGCATCGTTCCACCGGAGGATGCGCTTGCGCAGCGAGAGGATCTTGTCCGCCGCGGTGCTGCTCGCGCCTTCGGCGAGGTGCTTGCCGCCGCCGTTCATGAACCGGCGGCGGAACTCGATGCCGGCGATCAATGGATGGAGCGCCTTGGGCGGACGCTTCAGGAGGCGCTGGATCCAGGGATAGCGCACGCCGCGGCTCTCCCGCGCGCGAGGCACCTCGGGGATATGGCTCGAATCGATGCCGAGGAACTCGAGGATACGCCGGAACTCGCGCGGCTGATCCGAAACAAGATCATCGAACACGACGACGAGGCAGCGCTCGCGTCCGACGGTGGCGAACAGCCGCTCGATGTAGGTGGCGTAACGGGCGGCCTCGTCGTAGCGGAGCCAGCGCGGATCGATGCAGCTCCTCGGGATTCGGCGTCCGGCTGCCCGCTCGGGCGTGGCTGCCCAGGCGTCCTCGAAGCGGGTGAGCGTCTCGTCGCCGATGTAGATCAGCCGCTTGTGAAGAGACGGCAGCAGCGTCATCGGATCGCGGACGCCGACGATGAACCGCGAGTGTGGCCAAAGCTTCAACACCGGTTCCAGCTGCTCCGGGGTGTAGAGAT
>CBHTSV010000152.1:0-2183 GCA_966095215.1 uncultured Sphingomonas sp.
ACGCCGATCTCCGGGCGCTCGCGCATCTCGAGGTAGGTGACGACCGCGGCGAGCTCGCCGTAGGGGAGGGGATCGTACGCCATCAATTACTCCCCAGCAGCTGCTGGGGAGGGGAACCATGCGAAGCATGGTGGAGGGGTAGCTGATTCGGCGCCATTTACCCCTCCACCATCCACTCTTCGGTGGATGGTTTCCCTCCCCATCCGAGATGAGGAGGAACTCTCATTTCCACTTCGCCAGCGGGGGGAGGCTCATCAGGATGGCGTCGACGTTGCCGCCGGTCTTGAGGCCGAAGAGCGTGCCGCGGTCGTAGAGGAGGTTGAACTCGACGTAGCGGCCGCGGAACTCGAGGAGGCGGTCCATCTCCTCGTCGTTGAACGGGGTGTTCATCCGCTTGCGGACAATGGCCGGGAAGATGTCCAGGAAGGCCTCGCCGACGTCCTTTGTGAACGCGAAATGGGCATCGAAATGCTCTTCGAGATAATCGTAGAAGATGCCGCCGACGCCGCGCGACACGCCGCGGTGGGGGAGCCAGAAATACTCCTCTGCCCATTTCGAGAAGCGAGGATAGAAGGTCGGATCGTGCGCGGCGCAGGCGGCGCGCAGGCGTGCGTGGAAAGTCTCGGTGTCCTCCTCGTAGGGGATCGCCGGGTTGAGATCGGCGCCGCCGCCGAACCAGCGCTTCGCCGTGGTCAGGAAGCGCGTGTTCATGTGCACCGCGGGCACGTGCGGATTGGCCATGTGCGCGACCAGGCTGATCCCCGTGGCGAAAAAGCTCGGGTCCTCCTCGGCGCCCGGGATGCTCTTGGCGAACTCGGGCGAGAATTGTCCGCCGACCGTCGAGACGTTGACTCCGACTTTCTCGAATATCTCGCCGGTCATCTGGCCGCGGACGCCCCCGCCACCGGGCTCGCCATTATGGTCGGTGCGCTCCCAAGAAGCGTAGGCGAAGCGCGCGTCGCTGCCGGCCTCGCGCTCGATCTCCTCGAAGGCGGAGCAGATCCGGTCGCGGAGCGATTCGAACCAGTCGCGGGCGGCCTGTTGCTGGTCGTCGAGCTCAAGCATGCGGGACGTCATTGAAAGGGCGGCCGCGCGGACGCAAGCGGACTCAACGGTCGTGCGTGTGATCCCAGCTTTTCACCTTGCGCGCACCGCACCACAGCTCGGCGCGGCGGCCTTCCCGCCACGCTTCGGAGATCCTGACGGCGTGGTCGTCATCCTCAGCCTCGAACTCGTGGCTGTAGGAAATCAGCGAATCGAGACCCTCGAGGAAATAGAGGCGATACTGCCGGAGATTGCCCGTTCCGGGCTGACGTCCCTTGGGAAACTCGGGACTGTCGTTCTGCACCATCCCGCCTACGCTCCCGAACTTTGATTCGCGAGCGCGCAGGCTATTCAAAATTGTTCCGCCTTTGCAACGGACTAACCCAGGTTAGTTAGCGCGACGGCGGAAGTTGGGACAATGTAATCCCTGATAAATCCAGTGTTCACGGCATCGCCACCACTGCTGCAGCGACGCACGCCGGAGGACATCGGGATGAAAAAGCTTTTCTTCGCGCTCGCGCTCGGCGCGACGATCGTTTCAGCGCAGGCTGCCGCGCGGGATCGGCACGGCGACGGCCGCGGTTGGGATCAGCAGATCACGCGGCAGCAGGCGCAGCAACTCGCCGACACGCTATTCGCCCGGTTCGACCTCAATCACGATGGGGTGGTCACGGTAAAGGAGGCCGAGAAGGCGACCGCCAGCATGGGCTTCGGCGGGGATCGCGCCGGACGAATCCTCGACCGAGCCTTCGGCGATGCGCAGTCGCTCACCTTGCAACAGTTCGAAGCGCAATCACTCGCCCGTTTCGACCGCGAGGACCTCAATCACGACAGAGTCGTCACGCCGGACGAGCGGGCGCAGGCGCGCTCGGAGATGAGAGCGCATCGGGCAAGTCAGGGCGGAGCTCAGTAAGCCCGACGCTGCGCGGCGACGAGCATCCGCAGGAGCATCGCGACCGGGCGCGGGACTCCGACCTTGCCTTCGAGCCACAGGCTGACCGCCGAGCGCGAGACGCCGATCGCCTGAGCAAGGTCGTTCTGGGTGCGGTAACCGAGGCTGCGCATGGCGGTGCGCAGCTCGTCAGGGGACATTGAGGCGAGGCGTTCGTCGAGCATCGCTAGATGGCGTCCGGCCCGCG
>CBHTSV010000153.1:0-4531 GCA_966095215.1 uncultured Sphingomonas sp.
TGGGCTTATTGCCGGCGCAGCCCGTTCCTGCCCTGGACCGGCCTGGATCTTCTCTCCTGGCGTCCGCTCTCGCAGCGGCGAACCGAATGGCTGAATTCGCTACTGGATTGGCTCGACCACAGCGGCTGGATGAAGCAGCACTGGCGCCGGGTCGGAAAAAAATCCGTCCTGGAGCCATCTCTCCCGTCGGATCAGAGGACCCCTTCAGCGCCGACGAGAACGACGGCGGACTCCGACATGGCCAGTGATGTGCCTCTCTCGGCGAGAAGACATCCACCGGCGGATACAGTGACACCGTCGGCGGTGACCGCGCCCTCCAGCGGCATGACCCACCTCAACCGATCCGAAAGCAGTTCGTCGATGCGCCCGTCGGAGCTCGCACGGACGAGCGAGAAATGAGGGCCGTCGGCTAGAACCCGGTCGATCGGACCGCCTGCCGGGCGAAAATGCTCGGCGCAGTCGTAGGTGGATCTCGCAACCGCTACGCCGTCTTCGGTGTGGAGCTCGCGCGGCCTCCCATAATCGTAGAGCCTGTAGGTCACATCGGCATTCTGCTGAAATTCCAGCAACGAGATGCCGGCGCCAATCGCGTGGATCGTTCCCGCCGGAACGAAGATGAAGTCCCCCGCGGCCACGGGCCTCCACTCGATCAGTCGTTCGATCGATCCGTCCAGTGCCGCCGAGCGCAAATCGCTGGCCGACACGGCCTGCGTCAGGCCGATGCCGATTTCGGCATCCCGCTCCGCATCGACGATGTACCAGCATTCGGTCTTTCCGCGCTCGATGCCGCGGACGCGGGCCTGCTCGTCGTCCGGATGGACCTGAACCGAGAGTTTCTCGCTCGTGAAAATATATTTGGCCAGCAGCGGAAGTCTGTCGGCCACCGGGTGCTCGAACCAGACTTCGCCGATCCTGCGGCCGCCCGTGGAGCCGAACGTGCATGGAAGCTCGGCACGGCCCCAGGGCTTTTCCACCTGAAGGCGGCGAAGTTCGAGACTTCGTTCACGAATACGCGTGAGTTCCATCACGAACCCTAATTGAGCTCGCGCTGCCGACGGGTTTTCCCGTGGGCATCGCGGAGCCCGAATATCGAAGGAAATAGAGGGGCCGACCGAAGCCGGCCCCTCCGTTTATCAACGCAACGGCTGCTTAGCCGCGTTCACCGCGCTCGACGGGCGGCGGAGGCGGCGGCGGAGGCGGCACCGGGCAGGTGCTCGTCGCCAGTATCACCGAGCCATCCGGGCACGTCTGCGTCGCCGGAGGCGGCGGCGGAGGCGGCGGTGCCGGGGGCGGCGGCGGAGGCGGCGGTGCCGCTTCGGCTGCGCCGAAGAGGTAGCCTAGGCCCAGGAGGCCGACGACGCGGTGCGTACCGCCCGAATTCAGCTTCGCCTTGTAGTTGGAATAGCGGCCCTCGAGGCTGGCATAGAAACCACTGCCGAGCATCTGATTGACGCCGGCGCCCCACTGCCATCCGCCGACCTTGTAATGGTCGTAATAAGCACCGGGGGCAGCCGAATCGAGGACTCCGTTGACGATCGGGGTGAAGCGCTTGCGCTGCTCGTTCCGAACGTAACCGACCTTGCCGTAAATCAGCGTCGATGGGCTGACCATCGCGCCGCCGCGAAGGGCGACCGCCCACTCCTGGAAGGACTTGTGCTCGGCGAGCCCGGGCCCGTCGATGGTGCTGACTTCGTTGGGAGCCCACCAGTAGGTGATCTCCGGCCCGATGACGAAGCCGCCCAGGTCGAAGTCGACTCCGGCCGCGGCGCCTACGCCGAGCTTGCTGTGATGATCGCCATCGGCGTTGAACTGGTCATATCCAGCCTGGCCTTCGACGCGGAAGCCGCGCAACCCTTGCGCATTCGCCTGCTGGGCAGCGAGCCCCGCGAGCAGCGTCATCGCTGTGAAAACGCCTGTACGAACTAACTTCATAAATTTCCCCTTTTTCTACTTGAGGTACTCGGCTCCTGGAGAATCTTCCGAAATTATTTGTAAACCTGCTCACCGCGCCGGGCGTTGTTAATTTAGAAAATGCGTCAGCACAGTTAAGAGGGAATTACCAAAGAAATACATGCCCTGACTCGGATGAAGACTGACCTCCTCACGACTATAACGCAGCAGGTCAGACGCAGGATAGTCAACCGAGGTTCCAAGAAAATTGATCGATTTCGGGCACCATGTTGCGGTGACGCAACAACTTTACACCACTTCGGCTCGTCTCATCGCTTTGTCTTGTTTGCTCTTTTTTTACCTTGATGTATGACCGAAACGCTGCGTTGGCCGCGGGCGACTGCGGCCGACTTGTGTCGGGCTGGTGACATATTGGGGAGGATAGCTCGGATCCGCCCCAGGAGAGCCGCCGGAGTTGGGGACCGTTATTAACCGGGGTGGGATGTGGAGTTCGAAAATCAACGAGCTTTTGCTGCGTTCACGGAAATCGATGTTTTTCCTTCGGAAACGCAAGATCGCCGCTCTTCCGCATCTTCGCAGGCATCCGATCGCCTCATCGTCCCGGTTATCCTGAGTGGCGGCGGCGGCAGCCGCCTGTGGCCTTATTCGACAAACGAGACCCCCAAGCAGTTCCTTCCGCTCGTCGGGCCCAAAAGCCTGTTCCGAGAAGCACTCGACCGAGTCCGCGACCGGCTGCGCTTTTCGGCTCCGGTCGTCGTGGGAAGCGCGCTTCATGCGGCGCTCTGCGAAGAGGCGCTCCGCGAAGAGGGTGATGCGGCACGCCTGATCCTCGAGCCCTGCGCCCGGAACACGGCCGCCGCAATCGCGATGGCAGCTACGGTTGCCTGTGAAGAGCATGGCGAGGATGCCCTAATCCTTGTCATGCCGAGCGATCACGTCATCGAGGACGTCGCCGCATTTCACGAAGCAATCTCGATAGGTGAAGCGGCGGCGCGAGCGGGCCGCCTCGTTACCTTCGGCATACGGCCAACCAGTCCCGACACCGGCTACGGCTATCTGGAGATGGGTGAAGAACTGGCCGGCGCCCCCGGGGTCATGGAAGTCGCGCGCTTCGTCGAGAAGCCAGCCATGGAGCTGGCGGAGGCGATGGTGGCGGGAGGCGACCACTTGTGGAATGCGGGCATTTTCCTGCTGCGCGCAGGGACTTTGATCGAGGAGCTCTCGACCTTCGCGCCGTTGATCGCGCAATCGGCAAGGCGGGCGGTCGAGATCAGTGCGCGTGAGGGCATTCAGATCGTTCCCCCGCTGCACGCGCTCGCCGAGTGCCCGAGCGAATCGATCGACTACGCCCTGATGGAGCATTCATCGCGAGTGGTCGTGGTGCCTATGTCGCCGGGCTGGTCGGACCTCGGCAGCTGGGATGCGCTGGCCGCGCTCGTCGGAACGACGCCGGGCGGTCCGGTGACGGTGCTGGACTGCGACAATTGTTACATTCGCAGCGACGGACTACAGGTGGCTGCGCTCGGAGTGCGCGATCTCATCATCGTCGCGTCCGGGCAGCGTCTCCTGATTCTTCCGCGCGGCCGCTCACAGGAGGTGAAGCGGCTGATTTCGGCAATGGAGTCGATGGCGGCCTGACGCCGAGGCGGCAGGCTGGTGCCAGGCTGTCAGAAGGGTCAGCGCCGACGAGCATAGAGGGAGTTCATTTTGTTCATTAGCAAGATTCCCCCGATAACGGCGTCCAGGACCAAGGCTTTCCAAAGAGTCGACCGACTCTTCCTGATCACCGTTGTCGCGCCCACGATCCTGGCTGCGCTGTATTTCGGATTGTTCGCGTCCGACGTCTATGTGTCGGAGTCGCAGTTCGTCGTCCGCAGTCCGGATAAGCCGGCCATGTCCGGTCTCGGCGTGCTGTTGAAGTCGACGGGCTTCTCGAATTCCGGCGACGAGGTGTTTGCGGCGCAGGACTATGTCCGCTCGCGCGACGCATTGCGGGCGCTGAACCGAAACGATGCCGTGAAGCGCGCTTATGGCGATCACGACATTTCGATCTTCGATCGCTTCAACCCTCTCGGGCGGAACGGTACCTTCGAGGACCTGTTCAACTACTACGGCAAGAATGTGGCCGTGCAGTATGACACGACCTCTTCCATCGCGACGTTGACGGTCCGCGCGTTCAAGCCCGAGGACGCCTATCGGTTCAACCGACAGCTCCTGACTCTCGCCGAGCGCGTGGTGAACCGCCTCAACGAGCGTGGCCGAAACGACCTGGTCCAGTTCGCCGAGCGCGAGGTGCGCGAGGCACAGGTCGAGGACCGGAACGCGGCGGTGGCACTGGCCCAATATCGCAACGGCCGCGGTGTCGTGGATCCGGAGGAGCAGGCGAAAGCGCAACTTGAAATGGTCTCCAAGCTGCAGGACGAGCTGATCGGCGCCCGGATGCAGCTGCTTCAGCTCAACCAGATGGCGCCGGAGAATCCGCAGATTCCGATTCTGAAGACCCGCATCGCCGGCCTTGCTCATGAAATCGACATCCAGATGGGCCGCGTGGCTGGAGACCGCAAATCACTGTCCGCCAGCGCGGTGCAATATCAGCGGCTGGAGCTGGAGCGGCAGTTCG
>CBHTSV010000154.1:0-3098 GCA_966095215.1 uncultured Sphingomonas sp.
CGCTCTTGGAAAGCATGTGCACTTCGTCGATGATGTAGATCTTGTAGCGCGCGCTCACCGAGGCGTAGCGAACCGCATCGATGATCTCCCTGACGTCGTCGATGCCCGTGTGCGAGGCCGCGTCCATCTCGATGACGTCGATGTGGCGTCCCTCGCTGATCGCCCTGAATGGCTCGCAGACGTTGCACGGAGTGATCGTGGGGCCGCCCTGACCGTCCGGACCGATGCAGTTGAGCGCCTTGGCGATCAGCCGCGCCGTCGATGTCTTGCCTACGCCGCGGACGCCCGTCAGCAGAAAGGCGTGCGCGATCCGCCCCCGCTCGATCGCATTGGCGAGCGTCTTCACCATCGCGTCCTGGCCGATCAGCTCGGCGAAGGTTTGCGGCCGGTACTTGCGCGCAAGGACCCGATAAACGGGCGCGTTCGCGGGCTTCTGCGGTTCCTCGGGGAGATCGAGCCCGAGACCGGGCGATTCGGGTTCGTCCATTGGCTGTTGTTTAGGGCCTCACTGTCGTCATTGCGAGGAGCGTAGCGACGCGGCAATCCAGAAGACGCTGGATTGGTTGACCGGCGGTCGGCTTCGGCCCGCTACGCTCGCAATGACGGAAGAAGGTGGGAGCCGGAACGACCCGGAACGAAATCGTTGTGGCTGCTTCCTTCCGGACCTGACCAGGTTGGCGACAGTCCCGTCCGCCCGACTCCCGCCGCGCATATGGGGACAATCGGGCAGAGCCGCAAGTTCAGCGTGCGCGGCTTCTTCATCGGCCGTTCACGCGTGCGGGACGACGCGACCAAGCCAAGCTAAAGGCTACCTGCATGCTTCTGCCCGCCGTGATTCTCTCGATCCTCGCCTCCGCTGTTCCGGAGCAGCCGGGCCCCTCCAGACCCATCATGGTGACCGGGCACGCATGGGCTCCCTTCATCAGTCCGATGGGCGAGCCATTCCGCGCCCGAACGACCGCCGATGACACGCTGGCCCGCTGGTTCGCTGAGGCCGATCGAAACCATGACGGCATTCTCACCGTGGATGAGATGCAAGCCGACGCCGATCGTTTCTTCACTACGCTGGACACCGATCATGACGGCGAGATCGGGCCCGAGGAGCTGGTTCACTACGAATGGGAAGTCGCGCCCGAGATCCAGGTGAATTCGCGGACCAGGCGCCAGCCTGGGGAACAGAGCGCGAGTTCACAGCAGAAGGGAGAAAGTGACGATCGGGGCATTGAGCGCCGCGGCGGTCGTGCCAGAAACAGCGGAGGCCTGCAGGGCGCCGCAAGATACGGCCTGCTGAACATCCCTGAGCCGGTCGCTGCGGCAGATTCGGATTTCAATCGCGGGATCTCGCGCAGCGAGTTCAGGGAGGCCGCTGTTGCCCGGTTCCAGCTCCTCGATACGTCACATCAAGGACGACTTGGTCTTGCCCAGCTGCAGGCGCTTCGCGCGGCGGCTCTGGCGGCGGGAGGCGCCAAGCGCCGGGAAGACGCTGCCGACCAGCGCATCGGAAGCCCGCTTCCGTCGGGCAACTAGCGCCCCATCCAGTTGGTCGCTCCTGCTGGAATCCGCACGGTCAGGCTCTTCATCTCATCGGTAAGAATGATCTGGCACGCGAGCCGCGACGTGCGGGTCGCATGAGCCGCCAGGTCGAGGAGGTCTTCTTCTTCCTCGGTCGCCGGCGGCAAGGTCTCGAAATCCGCGGAATCGACGATCACGTGGCAGGTCGAACAGGCCATGACACCCTCGCAGGCACCCTCCAGCGGCTCGCGCGCCGCCCAGGCGACGTCAAGCAGCCGCTGGCCCGGCTCAGCTTCCACTTCCTTGTCGAGAGTGCCGTCGGACTTCAGAAAACGCACCAGGGTCACGCGTGGAGGGTCTCCTGCGCGTGCGCTGCGGCGGAAATGCGCTTGCAGGCATCCACCAGCTCGTCCTGCTTCGTGTATCGCCCAAAGCCGAGCCGCACCGAGGAGCGCGCCTCGCGATGATCGAGCCCTAGCGCTCTCAAGACATGGCTTGGCCTTCCCGAACCGCTCGCGCAGGCACTGCCGAGCGAGAAGGCGATGTCTCGCAGGTCGGCCAAAAGACGCGCCGCATCAACACCTTGCCGGCGAATGTTGAGATTGCCCAAATAGCGGTGGTCAATGCTTCCGTTGATCGTCCAGCCAGGACCAAGCGCATTCCTCGCGGCTTTCCACAGCTTCTCGACATGATCGTAATCGCGGGTCATTCGCTCGTCAGCTAGCTTCGCGGCCGCGCCGAAACCGACGCATAGCGCCGGCGACAGGGTACCCGACCGGAGTCCCATTTCCTGCCCGCCCCCGTGAATCAAGGCGGCCGGCTCCTTGCCCTTCTTCATCCAGAGAGCGCCAATTCCCTTGGGCCCGTGAATCTTGTGGGCGGAGACCGCGACCAGGTCGGGCCCCTTGCAGATCTCGACGCGCCCAAGCGCCTGGACCGCGTCGCACAGCATGAGCGCGCCGACGCTATGAGCCATGTTGGCGATTTCGGTGATGGGCTCGGTCACCCCGATCTCGTTATTGACCATCATGACCCCGACCAGGAGCACGCGATTGTCGAGCTCGCGCTCGAGATCGTCCAGATCCAGCCGGCCTTCCCGGTTGACCGGCAGGACGGTGAGGTCGATGCCCTGCCCTGCCAGCCACTCGCAGGTGTCGAGCACCGCCGCATGTTCGGTGGCTACGGTGATGATGCGGTTCTTGCTCGGCGGGCGCTTCTCGACGCTGCCTTTGAGTGCCCAGTTGAGCGCCTCGGTCGCGCTCCCGGTGAAGGCGACGCTCCCGCCTTTCAGGCCGATCGTCGTCTCGATCTGCTTTCGCGCGACCTCGATGGCGGCCGCGGCTTCCCGGCCGCCGCGCGACGGCGAGTGCGGATTGGCGAATCTGTCCTCCGACCACGGGCGCATTGCCTCAGCGACTTCGGGAGCGACCGGCGTCGTCGCCTGATAGTCGAGGTAGATCATGCAGCTTCGGCCGGTGCTTTTTCGGCAATCCGCCGCCATTCTGCAAGGAAGCGCTCGATGTCTGCCTCGCTCGTGCCCGGCCCGAAGCTGACGCGGATGAATGCGTCCGCGATTGCGCCGGGAA
>CBHTSV010000155.1:0-3837 GCA_966095215.1 uncultured Sphingomonas sp.
TGAACTCGGCGGCGACGCGGGCAACATAGCCGTAACTGGACAGGCCGAAGCTGATGCAACCCTCGCGCCGCTGCGCCTCGACGAACGGCTCGATCATGCCGTTTTCAAGCGCCTGCTCGCGAATCCAGCGGTCGGACAAAATCGCCATGGCGAGTGCCTAACGGGCCGGTTCGACTGCATCAATTTGGCCCCGATTATTTCTGTGGATGGGGCGCATGTGATGTTTTCCGGACTTCTTTCGGACAGCCGCATGATTCGTGCACAACCAATCCACAGTCGTGCTATGTTTGTTCTTGTTTGGCTGTGGGGCCGTGCGAGCGTAGGAGGCTCGTCATGGCTGAAGTCGTGCGTATCGCCGAACCGGCGGATTCCGTCGGGACCCCGTCCTTGCCGCAGAATATCGAAGCGGAGGCGGCGCTCCTCGGGGCTTTGATGATCGACAACCGGCTGGTCGAGGACGTTCAGCTCAAATTGAAGCCCGATCATTTCTTCGAGCCGCTGCACGGGCGGATCTACGAGTCGATTTTGCGGATGACCGATTCGAACCGAATCGCGAACCCGGTGACGCTCCGTCCTCTCTTCGAATCCGACGAGATGATAAAAGAAGTTGGCGGACCCGCATATTTGGCGCAATTGACGGGATCGGGCGCGGCCGTGATCGGGGCAAGGGACTTCGCCCAACAGATCTATGATCTGGCGTTGCTCCGTGCACTGATTGGCGTAGGCCGTGGCCTGGTCGAAGGCGCGCTCGACACGAGTGAGGAAGTTGCCCCCCTCGCTCAAATCGAGCGCGCCGAGACCGAGTTATACAAGGTGGCCGAGGACGGGGGAGCCGAGGGCAAGGCCAAGTCCTTTTCCGACGCCACCAAAGAAGCCCTGGAGATGGCCGAACGCGCGCTCAACAGCGGCGGCCATCTCTCGGGCATTACGACCGGGCTCGACACGCTCAACAGCAAGATCGGCGGCCTTCACCAATCGGACCTGACCATCGTCGCGGGACGACCTGGCATGGGTAAGACGTCGCTTGCCACGAACATCGCCTTCGCCGCCGCCCAGCGCTTTCAGCGCGACGCCGAGGATGGGATCGAGCCGGGCAAATCGGCCGGAGCAGCTGTAGCTTTCTTCAGCCTCGAAATGTCGGCGGACCAGCTCGCGACCCGAATTCTTGCCGAGCAATCGGGAATCAGCTCCGAGAATCTGCGCATGGGGCGGATCAGCCAGCAGGAATTCCGCCAACTCGCGCGCGCCGCCGCGGAACTGCAAAGTCTGCCGCTCTACATCGACGATACGCCGGGACTGACGATCGCCGCGCTTCGCGCGCGGGCGCGTAGGCTGAAGCGCCAAAAGGGCATTGGCCTCGTGGTTGTCGATTATCTCCAGCTGCTCCAGGGAACGGGGAAGGGGAGCGCTGGGGATAATCGCGTCCAGGAAATCTCCGAGATCAGCCGGGGTTTGAAGCAGCTCGCTAAGGAGCTGAATGTGCCGGTCCTCGCGCTCTCGCAGCTCAGCAGGGCTGTCGAGCAGCGCGAGGACAAACGCCCGCAACTCTCCGACCTCAGGGAATCGGGGTCGATCGAGCAGGACGCCGACATCGTCCTCTTCGTCTACCGCGAGGATTATTACGTCGCCGCGCGCGAGCCCAAGGCGCCCAAGGACGACGACGACATCAAGATCGTCGAAGCCTATCAGCAATGGCAGCAGGACATGGGCCGGGTCTACGGCCTCGCCGAGGTGATCGTGGCCAAGCAGCGCCACGGCTCGACCGGCAAGGTCCGGCTCAGGTTCGACAGCCGAATCACCAAGTTCAGCGATGCCGCGGAGGACGTCCATCTGCCCGAAATGCGCGGATAGCCCAGCCAACAACAGGGGAGGGGGGGTGAGGGCGCCGGCAGGGTTCGGCGCCCTCAGTCATTGGGTCTACGGGCCGACGTCCTCCTGACGCTTGTAAGCGGTGCGCGGCGGACCTTTTTCTAGCCCGAGCCTACGCGCGACGTCGTCGTCCCAGCCATAATAATCGGGCGCGAAGATGACCCGCGCGCCATCCCAATAGGCCGTGTGGTAGAGCAGCCGGACGGGAATCTCCCGCTTGAGCTTCACAAAGCTCTCGTCTCCGCTCGCCAGTCCTTCCTGGAACTTGTCCTGAACGCCGTCCTCGGCGGCGAGTTGGAAGGCGAAATCGAGCGCATTCTGGACGCGGACGCATCCGTGGCTGCGATGCCGGTTGGATACTGCGAACCAGGATTTGAACGGCGTGTCGTGGAGGTAGATCTGCTTCGGGTCGCGCATATCGAACTTCACTTCCCCAAGCGAATTCTTCGGCCCCGGCAGCTGGACCAGGCGACCGTCTCGGTACGAGAAGCCGTTTGCCGAAAGATAGCCGGCGCTCTTCTTCGACAGCTCATCCTCAAAGATTCGGTCGGGCACGCGCCAATAGGGATTGGCGACGAGCTGGAAGATCGGCGCCTGGATCTGCGGCGTCGTCCATTCGTCGGGTTGGCCGTTGATCACGCGCAGCTGTTGTTGGTGCGCGCCGCCGCGCCAATAATCGAGCAGGCTCGCAGCGGTGTTGACATCGATCCGCGTCGGGGGCGCGTCGCGCTCGAGCCAACGCAGCCGTTCCATTGCGACGGCCACTTGGCGCACGCGATAGCCGGCGCCGCCATTGAGGACCGCCAGCGTGTCGGCATTGACGATACCATTGGGAGCGAGCCCGTAATCGGCCTGCAACTGGCGGACGGCGGCGACGATCGGACCGCTATACGATCGCGAGGAATCGGCCTGCTGCTTCTGCTCTTGAGGCGGCGGGTTCAGATACTTGTTGGCCACCAGCGCATTGACCAGCTGGGCGACGCGGGGATCGCGCTGGCCCGGACGGATCGCCTTGCCTTCGGGCACTTGTGCCGATCGCGCCGCGCCCGCCTGCTGAAGGAATTGGCCATAGGCTTGGGCAAGCGCGCGATACTCGCCGGTCTGCGGCGGAAGCGAGGCGAACCAGTCAGCGACCTTGCCTTGTTGAAGCGCCTGTGAAAGTCCGCCGACGATATCGGCCTTGGCGCGCGGAATCGTATAGGTCCGGCCGAGCTTGGTCGGGTCGACATAGCCGCGGGCGAGCGCCGAGGCATATTTCAGGGCGGCGTTGGTCAGCGCCGCCTCGCGTTGGGTCGGGTCGTCGGCCAGCGGCTGCTTGAGGAACAGCTCCGGCCTCAGCCCATTCGCCGGCGCTCCCGCGATCACCTCGAGCAGTGCCTTTTCCGATCTCTTGTCCCAGGCAGCCTGCCATTGCCGTGCTTCGTAGAAAGCGCGAGCCTGCGCGTCGTTCACTTCGGACTTCAGGGCGCTGCTGTCGACCTGCGTAGGCTGGACGGTGGACTTGCCGCCGCCACAATCGGCGAGCGCAACGCAGAACAGGGCAAGGAAAACCACCTTGCCGGCGCGAGAGGTCATTTTCACGGCGGTTCAACGCGAGGATCGCGCAATGCGATCCCTCGCCTGCTGCTGCGTCAGTCTTCTTGCAGGTTCGGGTCGCGCAGCCCCTCGGCGATGGCGCCGCGGGGGCGATCCGCCTCGCTGCTGGTCACCGGATAGGCGCAATAATCGGCGGCGTAGAAGGCGCTCGGGCGATGATTGCCGGAAAGGCCGATCCCGCCGAACGGGGCATTCGACGGCGCGCCGTTGGTCGGCTTGTTCCAGTTGATCACGCCGGCGCGGACGTGCGCCCAGAATTTGTGGAACTGCTCCGGAGTCCCGCCGACGAGGCTGGCGGCGAGGCCGTAGCGCGTGTTGTTGGCTTCCTCGATCGCCGCTTCGAAGTCGGACACTCGGATGACCTGCAGGACC
>CBHTSV010000156.1:0-3163 GCA_966095215.1 uncultured Sphingomonas sp.
CGGCCTTGGACACGAAACCGCGGGCAACGAGCGCAACCGCGCGCTCATAATTGTTCTGGGCGAGCGCGGCATTGGCGCGCGCGGCCTCGACCTGCGCCGCGAGCTGCGCCGCCTGCTGCGCCTGCACCGAGCGATCGACCACGGCGAGAACCTGACCGGCACGCACCCAGCTTCCGGCGTCGACCAGAACGCGAACGACGCGCCCGCCGGAGCGGCTCTATCCGACCGGCTGGAGTCGCTTGGCCCCTAGCGGTCCGCGGGCTGTAACCAGGCGTCCGACCTGTCTTCGTCCCGGCACGACGACCGTGACGGTCGGCACCTGGCCGGCGCCGGCGGCGGCCTGCTGCTGAGCCTTGTCGGACCCGCCCCGGCCCAAGGTCAGGAAGAGGACGAGAGCAAGGATCGCGACCGCCGCTGCGGCAATCACGATCATGCGCCGTGAGCGCGAGCGATCGGTCACCACAAGGGTGTCGGACCCATAGATAGTCGTTTCCCTGTTCATTCTTCCCTGCCTAGATTCTCGGTTCAGCCAGTCCATGGCCGGACTGTATTAGCTTAATAAGTCACCGACCGCAACACGCCTTCATCGGAGCTGTGTGGAATAGCCGCCAGCGCTTTTCGACCAATGCTGGCACCTGAGCCGCAAACGAGCGTTAGCGCCTTTGCGTGACTTGGGAATGAACCCATCGGGATAAAAGGGGAACGGCAGATGGCAAATTACGGAATCATCGCCTGGATCATCATCGGCGGGCTCGCCGGCGCGCTCGCCAAGCTGCTGATGCCGGGGCGCGATCCCGGCGGCTGCATCGTCACCGTCATCCTCGGAATCGTCGGCGCGCTTGTCGCCGGCTGGATCGGCCATGCGGTCGGCTGGTACGGACCGAACGAAGGCGCCGGTTTCCTCGCCGCGGTCGTGGGGGCATTCCTGATCCTGGTGGTCTATCGGTTGATCCGGCGCGGACGTCCCTGATCGCCCCAAGAGTCGCGGAGTAGGCAAAGCCGTTCAGCAAACAGCCATTGGCCGCGGACGACCTTCGCGCCATTCGATGGACTGCAGGGACGACGTAAGATGAAAATGAACCTGAAGATCGCGGCCTTGATGCTGGGCGCCGCGTCACTTCCGGCTGCGGCCGGAGCGCAGCAGACCGCGACCTTTGCCCAGCCGATCGCCGGAACGCGGCTCGACGTAAGCGCGACGGGCGAAGCGACGCGCGTGCCCGATGTCGCCATCATCTCGGCCGGAGTGGTTACCCGCACGTCGACGGCGCGGGCGGCGCTCGAGCAGAACGCAGCGCGTATGGAGCGCGTGCGCGCCGCGCTTAAACGCGCCGGAATCGCGGACCGGGACATCCAGACCAGCAACATCAGCCTCAACCCGGAATATCGCTACGTCCAGGATCAGCCGCCGAGATTGACCGGCTACACGGCCTCGAATCAGGTGAGCGTACGGTTCCGCGACATCGCCAAGAGCGGCGACATCCTCGATGCGCTCGTCGCGGAGGGAGCGAACCAGATCAACGGGCCCAGCCTGACGATCGACAAGCCCGAGGAGGCTCTCGACGAGGCGCGGACCAAGGCGATCGCGATCGGAAGGGCGCGGGCCGACATCTACGCGCGTGCATTGGGCATGCGGGTCGTGCGGTTGCTCTCGGTGAGCGAAAGCGGTGGAAACTATCCCGTGCCGCCGCCGATGCCGGTGATGATGGAAGCTCGCGCGATGGGTGGGGCGGCGACCAAGATCGACCCTGGCGAGCAGAAGGTTTCGGTCGCTCTCGGAATGACGTTCGAGCTCCAGTGAATCAAAAAGGCCGCGCGACGGGTGCCGCGCGGCCTTTCGCCCGAGTTTCTGCAGCCCTAGCGGACTGTCCCCCTGCGAATGAGATTCACGATGGCCAGCAGGATGACCGCTCCGATCAGCGAGTAAAGGAAGCTCTCGATCGTGATGCCGGCATTGATGTTCTGGCCGAAAAGAAGGCCGGCTATGACCGCACCTACGATTCCGACGACGATGTTGAGAATGATGCCCTGTTGAGCGTCGGTCCGCATGATGAGGCTCGCAAGCCAGCCGCAAATGCCGCCGACGATCAGCCAGATAATGATACCCATGAGCTCTCCCTCCTGTTTCCAGGCCGCCCGTGGGCCATTCGGCGGCCGTCCGGCACCACAGACGCGTGGCGCGGCCCGTTTGTTCCGGAAACGGAAAGGTAAGTCCAGCGTAAAGGTTAATAGGATCGCGCGAAAAATGGCGCGAAAGCTGGATCAATGGTGCGGCGGAACGATCAGTAGCGCTGCTGGCGCTCGTACTGGTCCCGATACTGCTTGATGCGCGTGACGCGCAGGCCTGGCATGCCGCTGCGGTCCACCGCGCGCTGCCAGCTCGTGAATTCCTCGAGGCTCAGAGAATAGCGGTTGCAGGCATCTTCGAGGCTCAGGAGGCCGCCTGCGACCGCGGCAACAACCTCGGCCTTGCGGCGGACAACCCAACGCGTCGTTTCGGGAGGCGGAAGTGAGTCGAGCGTCAGCGGCTCGCCGAGCGGGCCGATCACCTGAGCGGGTCGAATTTTCTGATTCTCGAGCATCTAAATCACACCTGCTTAATCATTGCTGCTGCCCGCTTCTTAAGGCCCGGGCGTTGAAAACATTCTGAAGCGCGCTGGTTAACGACACGGTCAATCAGACTTACGTTCCTTTAACGGTGAGCCTTCCGCGAACGCCCCGCCGAGGTGCTTCAACGCGTCGCGCCAGCCCTCTCCCGCGGAGAGGTAACAGGCGATCGCATCCTGCCTCGCGCGGAAGTCGCCTTCACCGCTCGTGTTGAGCAGTTCGAGCAGCTCATTGAGGCTCAGCGGCTCCCTCGCCGACGCGGCAAAGTCTCCCTCGTGACGCGCCAACTCACTCTCCTTGAATCCCACACCTTGGGTCCGATCTAGGCGGGACAGGTGAAATTCAGGTAAAGAGCGGCGCAACACTTCCAATGCGGATCGATTTTCAGCTTGGCCGTCCAGCGGACGAAGCCCGCATCGTCGTCGCCATGTCGGGCGGCGTCGACAGCTCCGTCACGGCCGCGCTCGCCGCGCGCACGGGCGCGGAGGTGATCGGCGTCACGCTGCAGCTCTTCGACAATGGCGAGTCGGTGCGCAGGTCCGGCTCTTGCTGCTCCGGT
>CBHTSV010000157.1:0-3791 GCA_966095215.1 uncultured Sphingomonas sp.
GTGAAGACGGGAATGCCGCGGGCTGTGGATCCGCTGGAGCCTGAGCATGTCGCGACGGCTGCGGCGGAGCTGGGTCTAGAGCACATTGTCGTGACGTCTGTCGACCGCGACGACCTTCCCGACGGCGGCGCGTCGCAGTTCGTGAAAGTTATCGAGGCGCTTCGGAAGCGCACTCCGAGCACCACGATCGAGATCCTCACGCCCGATTTCCGCAACAAGAGCGAGAAAGCGGTGGAGGCGATCGTCGATGCCTGCCCGGACGTGTACAACCACAACCTGGAGACGGTGCCACGGCTGTACCCGACAATACGGCCCGGCGCGCGTTATTATGCGTCGCTTCGCCTGCTCGAGAGCGTGAAGCGGAGAGCGCCGCACATGTTCACCAAGTCGGGCCTGATGGTCGGCCTCGGCGAGGAAAGGCTCGAGGTCCATCAGGTGATGGACGACATGCGCTCGGCCGGTGTCGATTTCTTGACCATGGGCCAGTATCTGCAGCCGACGACTCGCCATGCGAAGGTCGAGGAGTTCGTGACCCCGCAGGCGTTCGACGCTTATGCGGCCATCGCGCGGGCCAAGGGCTTCCTGCTGGTCGCAGCCTCGCCCCTGACCCGGTCGAGCTATCACGCTGGCGACGACTTCAAGAAGATGCAGGCGGCGAGGGCGGAGCAGCTGGCGAAAGCAGGCGCCGATGCCGCGGCATAGCGAGACGCGGCATCTTCCCTACACACCCGAGCAACTGTTCGACATGGTGGCGGACGTTGCAAGCTATGACGAGTTCCTGCCCTGGGTGGTCGCGGTGCGCGTCCGCTCGTCGAGCGAGCAAGAAACGGTCGCGGACCTCGTCGTCGGCTTCAACGCCTTCAAGGAGCGCTTCACCAGCCGTGTCATGAAGGAACGGCCGACGCGCATCTGCGTCGACTATGTCGAAGGTCCGCTCAAATATCTCCACAACGAGTGGACGTTCGAGCGAGCCGCCGACGGCGGGACGAACCTGGGCTTCTCCGTCGACTTCGCCTTCAAGTCGCGCCTGTTCGAGAGCCTCGCGGGTGCGATGTTCGATCGTGCGCTGCGGCGCATGACGAATGCCTTCGAGCAGCGCGCTGCATCGCTCTACGGTGTGAGCGCGCAGAGCGCCGCCTGACGCGCGTCAAAGCTCCGGATTGAAGGCTCCTTCGGAGTCTGTCTCAGCCGCTGTTTGTGATCCGGTGTCGGGCATGAGCAGGTCGAGAGCGCAGAGCGCCGCCTGAAGCCGCACCGCGGCGCGCCCATCATCCTTGAACAGCTTCTGGTCTGCGACGATCCTCGCCGGATCGGAGTTGCGTTCGGCGGTGGCGAACACGACGGTTCCGACGGGCTTGGTCGGAGTGCCGCCACCTGGACCCGCGATCCCGGTGATCGCGACAGCGATGTCGGCGTCCGAAGCAGCGAGAGCGCCGCGAGCCATCGCCCAGGCCGTCGCGACGCTGACCGCCCCGAATGTCTCGACCACTTCCTCGCTGACCTTCAGCTCATGCACCTTCGAAGCGTCGGAATAAGTGACGTAACCGGCCTCGAACATTTCGGAGGAGCCCGGGATCTCCGTCAGCGCCGCGCTGACGAGTCCACCTGTACAGCTCTCCGCCACTGCCACGCGG
Source organism: uncultured Sphingomonas sp. (assembly GCA_966095215.1). Taxonomy (GTDB): domain Bacteria; phylum Pseudomonadota; class Alphaproteobacteria; order Sphingomonadales; family Sphingomonadaceae; genus Sphingomicrobium. Next base: position 1,635 of record CBHTSV010000157.1, read on the forward strand.
CGGCCGGCCTTCCTGTTGGCCTCGACGACCAGTCGCGCCTTGGCCACCAGTTCATCAGGGAGGAGGGTGTCTTTCACGCGAACGGTCCCATTCGGATGCTGGCGACTGCCTGGGCGCCAATGCCCTCGCGCCGTCCGGTGAAGCCGAGGCCTTCGGTCGTCGTCGCCTTGATGCTCACCTGGTCCGGCCTGAGGCCGGCGATTTGAGCAATGTTCTCCCGCATGGCTGAGCGGTGTGGCCCCACCTTCGGCTCCTCGGCGATGACCGTACAATCCACATGGTCGATAATGGCTCCCTTCGATCGCAGGAGCTGGACGGTGTGGCGGAGGAAGATGTCCGACGAGGCACCCTTCCACTGCGGGTCGGAGGGAGGGAAGTGCTCGCCGATGTCGCCGAGGCCGGCGGCGCCTAGCAGAGCATCTGTGATGGCATGAAGAACCACGTCGGCGTCGCTGTGACCGGCGAGGCCGCGGCTGTGCGGAATGGACAGCCCGCCGAGCACGATGGGCCCTTCGCCGGAAAAGGCATGCACGTCGAAGCCCATGCCGGTGCGCGGAGTGAGGCGGCCTGCGAGCCATTCTTCGGCTCGGCGGAAATCATCGACGGTGGTCAGCTTCTCCAGCGCGGGATCGCCGGCGACAGCGGCGACGCTCATTCCGGCGGCTCGCACAACCGTGCTTTCATCTGTCGGTGAATCGCCTCTCCAGGACGCATAAGCATGCCGGAGAGCCTCAAGGCGGAATGCCTGCGGCGTCTGCACGCGGACCAGTCCGGAGCGGTCGACGGCTTCGCCCAGCCGATCGGTCGCGCGGGCGAGCGTGTCGCCGACGGCCAGCACCGGCGCCGCCCCTTCAAAAAATTCGAGCGGAGCAATGAGGCGGTCGATCACGTCCGGTGGACAGAAGGGCCGGGCAGCGTCATGCACCAGCACGGCGTCGCCGGGAATGGCATTGAGACCCGCACGGACCGAATCCGCGCGTTCTGCGCCGCCTTCGATGAACTCGCCAACGTCGAGCCCTTGAAGCGCGGTTGCCGCGCTCTCCTGCTGCCCTTGCCCGATGACCACGCGGGTCCATCGCACCGCGGGATGAGAGAGCACCGCTTCGACCGCCCATCGAAGCACCGGCTTGCCGGCAATTTCACGATACTGCTTCGGGACTCCGCCGCCGAGGCGTTCGCCTCTGCCGGCGGCGACGATGAGAGCGGTTACGGTCATGCGGCGCGCCCTCTAGGGCCGCTTGCCTCGTCCGCCAAGGTCCTACTCGACTAGCGCAGTAGAGCTTCCCAGTTCTTCGTTGCTTCCAATCGCGGCAGCGGCATTGGCTCAACGGTGTAGCCGAGCTTGTCGAAAACGAGGCTATGGCGATCGAAGATGCGGACCGCGTGCTCGGATGGGATCAGCTTCTGCCAGAGGCCCACGCGGCCTTGCCAGCCATGGCGATTCGGCAGTGCCTGGAAGGTTTCCAGCGTGTTGATATGCATGGCATCAATGATGGGCTGCCTGGCCACAGCCAAGCGCTCGGCGAGGGCGTCGACCTGCCTTTCCGGATCGGCAACGAGATCTTCATACCGGAGTCTGATCGCCGAATTCTCGTGCCACCACTGATAGGTTACCGATAAGAGGTTCTCCGCTCCGAAGCTCAGGGCGTAATCGAGGAAGTCGTCGGACGCGGGTGATTTTCCGGCGAGAGCGGTTGGGATTTCGCAATTGCCGCCAAGCCATCGCGCCGTTGCCGGTTCATACCGGATGAAGTGCAGGACGGAGATGAGGATATCGAGAGGGTGTCTCGAAAGAACGATCGTCCGAAAGCCGTTTTCGCTGAGAAAATGCTGGAAATTCGGTTCACGATACCAGTGAAGCTGGAACACGCATTCGTCGGGCAGTGAGTTCACTTCCGAGAAGTTGTGAACCGCTATTTCGGGGATTTGCAGCCCGTCCCTCAAAAGCCACCGCAGCCACGTGTTCCCGCTGCGTGGCGAACTGACGATAGCAATGCGCCTAGCCACGGTTCATCCCCCGTAATCCTCCCATTCTGCGTGATGCCCCATGCGCGGAGCTGCTGCGAAGCAGCAGGTGCGCCTCAATTAGACGCGAGCCTGTAGCTGTCCAGTCCTAGGCCCGGCAGCGGTTGAGTTGCCGGCGCAAACCCCCATCTG
>CBHTSV010000158.1:0-8515 GCA_966095215.1 uncultured Sphingomonas sp.
CAAGATCGCAATTTCCGACATTTCCACCAGCGGCGGGCGAGTGTCCTTCCTGGTCACCGATCCGACGCAGGTCGACGCCGCGGTCGAGCGGATGCGCGCGGTCACGCAAGGCGTCGGCCTCACCGGCACTCGCGACTGGGACGTGCAGGTCGTCGACCAGACGAGGGTTGTGCTCATCCCGACTCAGAGCGGCTCGGCTCAGGCGCTCAAGGACGCGATGGGCGTGGCGCGCGACGTGGTGCGCCGCCGCATCGACCCGTCGGGTACGAAAGAAATTACCGTCATCACCGAGGGCGGCAACCGGATCCTCGTCGAGGTGCCGGGAGTCGAGGACCCGGAGGCGCTGAAGAATCTGATCGGCCAGACGGCCCGCCTCGAGTTCAAGCTTGTCGACCTTTCCGCCAATCCCCAGGATGTCCAGCAGGGCAGGGCGCCTCCCGGAAGCCAGGTCCTGCCGATGGCGGACGGATCGGGGTTCATGGCGGTCAAACGTCGCGTCATGGTCTCCGGCGAGCAGATCTCGCGGGCCGCGCAGGGCTTCGACCAGGATGGCCGTCCGAACATTGAGCTGACCTTCGATTCGACGGGCGCTCGCCGCTTCGGCCGCACGACTCAGGAGAATGTCGGGAAGCCTTTCGCGATCATCCTCGACGACAAGATTCTCTCGGCTCCCAACATCAACGAGCCGATCCTCGGCGGCCGGGCCTCCATCACTGGCAGCTTCACGGTCCAGAGCGCGAACGACCTCGCGGTCAGCCTCGCCTCGGGCAAGTTGCCGGTGAAGCTGAACGTGATCGAGGAGCGGACCGTCAGCGCCGAGCTCGGCCAGGATTCGATTCACAAGGGCGCGATCGCGTCGATCGTCTCCGTGGCCGGAGTGATCATCTTCATGCTGATCACCTACGGCCGCTTCGGCGTCTATGCGAACATTGCGCTGGTGGTGAACGCCTTCCTGATCCTGGGGATCATGGCGATCTTCAACGCGACCCTGACGCTGCCGGGAATCGCCGGCTTCATCCTGACCATCGGCGCCGCGGTCGATGCGAACGTGCTCATCAACGAGCGCATCCGCGAGGAGATCAGGCGCGGGCGAAGGCTGATCGATGCCGTCGAGACCGGCTATCATGAGGCATTCCGGGCCATTTTCGACGCCAACGTCACTCACGTCATCTCGGCGGGCATCATGGCCTATTTCGGCTCCGGTCCCGTGCGCGGATTCGCCGTCGTCCTGCTGATCGGCGTCGTCACGTCGGTCTTCACCGCCGTTTACTTCACGAGGATGCTGGTAGCGCTGTGGATACGGCGCGCGCGTCCGCGTGAGCTGCATATCTGAGGCATGGCCACATGAAGCTTCTGAAGCTCGTTCCGGATCACACGAACATCGACTTCATGCGGTGGCGCAACCTTGCGCTGGTGCTTTCGCTGATCGTGACCGCCATCTCGATCGGTTACACGGCCTATCGCGGCCTCAATCTCGGGATCGATTTCGTCGGTGGACAGGTCGTGCGCGCGGAGTTCGCGCAGCCCGTTCACATCGACGACCTCCGCACCCGCGTCGATCGCCTGGGCGTCGGCGAAGCGAGCATCCAGGCGCTCGGCAACGACCGCACCTATCAGATCCGCCTCCCTAAGCCTGAAGGGCCGGAAACCGCCTCCAACGCCGTGGTCAGCAAGCTTCGCGCGGCGATCCCGCAGCAGTACCCGGGCGCGCGCGTCGATGCCGGTGAATCGGTCTCGGGCAAGGTGAGCGGCGAGCTGGCGCAGAGCAGCGCCATGGCGATCCTCTTCGCGATGGTCGGGATCGCGCTCTACATCTGGTTCCGGTTCGAATGGCAGTTCGGAGTCGGCGCGCTGCTGACGCTCGCGCACGACGTGGCGATGACGCTGGGATTCTTTGCCTTCACCCAGCTGCAGGTCGACCTCAATGTGGTCGCGGCATTCCTGACCATCGTCGGCTATTCGCTGAACGACACGGTCGTCATCTACGACCGAATCCGCGAGAACCTTCGCAAATATCGCAAGATGTCGATCCTGCCGCTCCTCAACCTTTCGCTGAATGAGACGCTTGCGCGGACGGTCGTGACCTCGTTCACCGTGCTCATCGCGCTCGGCGTGTTGATGTTCATCGGGCCGCGCGTGATCTTCGGCCTTTCGATTGCCATCTTCCTCGGAGTGGTGATCGGCACCTATTCCTCGATCTACATCTCTTCGCCGGTGCTGGTCTGGCTGGGCATACAGCCGGACAGCTTCCTGAGAGCCGAGGACAAGGAAGAGGAGGCGGGCGCGCAGCCGGCCTGATCCCGTTCAGCCCCTGTTCGTCATTGCGAACGAAGTGAAGCAATCCAGAAAAACCGTGGTGCCAATGGATTGCTTCGTCGCTAACGCTCCTCGCAATGACGCAGGCGGGTTGGCCGCTTGGCCTGCTCCGGCGCCCACGCTAATGAGGTCCCCATGTTGAAGCTTTCGCGCCCAGTTGTTCTCCTTTTTGCCAGTGCTGTCGCGGTTCCGTTGGCCGGTTGCGCCCACAAAGGGACCAGCAAGGCCGATACGGCCTATGTCGCGCGCGACGTGAGCAGTCTCTACACCGCCGCCAAGCGCACGATGGATCGCCAGGACTATGAGCAGGCCGCAAAGCTGTTCGACGAGGTGGAGCGGCAGCACCCCTATTCGGTCTGGGCCCGGCGCGCCCAGCTAATGAGCGCCTTCAACTATTATCTCGCGAAGAAATATACCGACGCGATCAGCTCGGCGCAGCGCTTCGTGACCATCCACCCGGGCAACGCCGATGCGCCCTACGCCCATTATCTCATCGCCATGAGCTACTATCAGCAGATCTCGGACGTCACTCGCGACCAGGCGACGACGGGGCAGGCGAGCCAGGCCTTTGGAGAGTTGATCCGCCGCTATCCGGACAGCAAATATGCCTCCGACGCGCGCCTGAAGCTGGACCTCATCAATGACCATCTCGCGGGCAAGGAGATGGAGATCGGCCGCTTCTACCAGCGCTCCGGCAACTGGCTGGCCGCCAGCCTCCGTTTCCGCGAGGTCGTTGCCAAGTATCAGACGACTAGCCACACGCCGGAGGCGCTGGAGCGGCTGGTCGAAAGTTATCTCGCGCTCGGTGTGCCTGAGGAGGCGAAGAAGGCCGCGGCCGTGCTCGGCAAGAACTATCCGGAGACATACTGGTACCGCCAGTCGCTTCGGCTGCTTGCGAAGCATCCGAAGGGCACTGACGTGACTTTCGCGACCCCCAAGCGCGGATAAGCCGGGACGGCGGGGGTGCTGAGGCAGCTCGCCATCCAGAATATCGTGCTGGTCGACCGGCTCGAGCTCGAGGTCGAGCCGGGCCTCGGAGTGCTGACCGGGGAGACCGGCGCCGGCAAATCGATCCTGCTCGACGCGCTGGGCCTTGCGCTCGGCTCGAGGGCGGATGCCGGCCTGGTGCGCAGCGGCGAGGATAACGCGGCCGTGTCCGCCGAACTGGAGCTGCCGGCAAATCACGAGGCTCTGGGACTCCTGCGCGACCAGGGAATTGAGCAGGAGCAGGGCGAGCCGCTCATCGTTCGACGGACGCTGAAGAGTGACGGCGGAAGCCGCGCGTTTGCAGGCGGCAGCGCCGTTCCAGTGGGCCTGCTCCATGACGTCGGATCACTGGCCGTCGAGATCCACGGACAGCATGACGATCGCGGGCTCCTTAACCCGCGCGGTCACCGGAGCCTGCTGGACGCATTCGGCAAGCTCGACACCAGCGCGGTTGCGAACGCCTGGACAGAGGTTACCCGGATCGAAGCGGAACTGGGTCAGGCGCGCGCTGAAGCCGCGGCAGCGGAACGCGACCGCGAATATCTCGAGCATGCCTGCGAGGAGCTCGAACGGCTCGCTCCGGAAGAGGGGGAGGAGACCCGCCTCGCAGAAGAGCGCGCGGCGATGCAGGCCGGGCTCAAGGCGGGAGAGTCCCTGACCGGTCTCGACGAGCTGCTCGGTGGATCGGAGGGGGCGCTGGCGCTGCTGCGGCAGGCGGGGCGGCGGATCGAACGGGGCGCCGCCGACCACCCGCTTCTCGCCGAGGCCCTCTCGTCGCTTGACCGCGCGGTCATCGAGGCTAGCGAGGCCGAGGACAAGATCGCGCGCGCCGCCGATGCGCTGGCGTTCGACCCGGCACGGCTGGAGCAGGCCGAGGCGCGGCTCTTCGACATACGCGCGCTCGCTCGCACGCACCGCGTTGAGGCCGACGCGCTGGCGGCGCTCGGGCTTCGGATGCGCGAGCAGCTCGCCGCCATCGAGGCGGGCACGGAGCGGATCGCAGAGCTCGATCGTGAGCTGCTCGCTGCGCGTGAGGCCTATTCCGCGGCGGCGGAACAGCTCGGCAAAAAGCGTCACGAAGCCGCGGCGAGGCTCGACGCCTCAGTCGCAGCCGAGCTTCACCCGCTGAAGCTGGATGCAGCCCGGTTCCGCACGGCGATCATATCGGCCGAGGCCGGCCCCTCCGGTACCGACCGCATCGAGTTCGAGGTTTCGACCAACCCGGGAGCGCCATTCGGTCCGCTGACGCGCATCGCGTCGGGCGGCGAGCTGTCGCGCTTCATCCTCGCTCTGAAGGTCGCGCTCGCGGAGGCGGGCACCGCGGCGACCATGATCTTCGACGAGGTCGATCGCGGCGTAGGTGGCGCAGTCGCAAGCGCGATCGGCGAGCGGCTGGCGCGCCTTGCCCAGCAATCGCAGGTGCTGGTCGTCACCCATTCGCCGCAGGTCGCGGCGCGCGCCTCGCACCACTATCGTATCGAGAAGACGCACGGTGAGGGCGGTACACGCACCAGCGTCCGCAAGCTCAGCGAAGCCGAGCGCCGCGAGGAGATCGCGCGGATGCTTTCCGGCGCGTCGATCACCGACGAGGCGCGAGCACAGGCTGCGCGCCTGCTCGACGCGGCATGACCAGCTATGTCGCGCTGTTGCGCGGAATAAACCTGATGGGCAGCACGACGCTGCGCATGGCGGACCTCAAAAGGATTGCCGAAGAACTTGGCTTCCAATCGCCGCGCACCTTCATCGCGAGCGGCAACCTGCTCTTCACCAGCAGCAAGAGCGAGGCGGTCATCAAGTCGGCGCTGGAAGCCGCTTTGAAGACTCACATGTCCCGGGACGTCGGAGTGATGGTCCGCACCGCCGAGGAAATGGCTGAAGTGGTGTCAAAGAATCCGTTCGCGGACGAACCAGGCAACAAGGTCGTTGCCATCTTCCTCGACGACAGGCCGCCGGCGGACAGCCTTGCAGCCGCCAGGAATGTGACGAACGAACGGATGGCGCTCGGACGCCGCGAAATCTATGTCCATTATCCGGTTGGGCAGGGCAAATCGAAGCTGCGGATTCCCGCAGCCGCGTCCGGCACCGCCCGCAACATGAAGAGCGTGAAGAAAATGGCCGAACTGGCCGAGGAGGTAGCGTGAGCAGGCAGACGAATATCCCCCTTCAGTTCGAAGGCGAGGAGCTGGAAAGCGTGTTCGTCGGGCGCCGCGACGGGCAAGCGCGTCCGACCGTCCTCCTCATTCCAACGGTCATGGGGGTTTCCGACCTGGAGATTGGCTTCGGCAAGCAGCTGGTTGAGCTCGGCTTCAACGCGTTTGTCGCGGACCTTTTCGGAAAGAAGTTCCGCGGGGCCGAGCGCGACACGATGTTCGGCGAGATGAACCGGCTGAAGGCGGATCGCGGCGCGCTCCTCCGGCGCTTGCAGGCGGTGCTCGAGCAGGTCCGCGGCCTCGGCGAGGTGGATGGCGGCAAGGTTGTCGTTTCCGGCTATTGCTTCGGCGGCATGTGTGCCCTCGACCTGGCGCGCAGCGGCGCGGACATCGTGGCGGCGGTCTCGTTCCATGGCCTCTTCGATCCGCCGGGACTTCCCGAGCAGAAGATCAAGGCGAAGGTCGTCGCTTTCCACGGCTGGGACGATCCGATGGTTCCGCCGGACAAGGTCGTTGCGCTTGGCAACGAGCTTACGGTCGCCGGGTCGGACTGGCAGATCCATTGCTACGGCAATGTCGGCCACGGCTTCACCAATCCGAAGGCGCACGAAATCGGGATCGACGGCGTTTTCTATCACCAGCTCGCCGCCGAACGGTCGTGGACCAGCTTCGTCGACCTGCTCGAGGAGCTGTTCGCCGATAATGGCTGATTCGCCCGATCAGCGCGAAGCGGCCGAGCGGCTGGCGTGGCTCGCGGCCGAGATCTCGCGACATGACAAGCTCTACCATGACCAGGACGCGCCGGAGGTTTCCGACGCGGAATATGACGCCCTCGTCCGCGAGAACCGGGAGCTGGAGGAGCGGTTTCCGAAACTTGTGCGAGCGGATTCGCCGTCGAAACGACTGGGAGCCGCCCCGACCAGCGGCCTTGCCAAGGTTGCCCACGCGCGGCCGATGCTCAGCCTCGAGAATGCCTTCGCGGCCGAGGAGGTCCGCGAGTTCGTCGCCCGCATAAAGCGCTTCCTCGCGCTTCCGGCGGACGCGTTCGTGGCGATGACGGCGGAGCCGAAGATCGACGGTCTCAGCTGCTCCCTGCGCTATGAGCGGGGCGAGCTCGTGCTGGCGGCAACACGCGGCGACGGGGCGGTGGGCGAGGACGTAACCGCCAATGCGCGGACGATCCGCGACATCCCGCGGCGGATCGCGAGCGCTCCCGACGTGCTCGAAGTCCGCGGTGAAGTGTACATGTGCAAGGCCGACTTCAAGGCGTTGAACGAACGGCAGGAAGCGAGCGGCGGCAAGGTCTTCGCCAATCCCCGCAACTCGGCCGCAGGGTCGCTGCGACAGAAGGACCCGAGCATCACTGCAGCACGGCCGCTGCGCTTCCTTGCGCACGGCTGGGGCGAGCTCAGCGCGCGGCTTGCAGAATCGCAATATGAGGCGATGAAGCGGATCGAAGGCTTCGGCATTCCCGTCACCGACCTGCTTCTCCGCTGCAACGATCTCGACGAGATTCTCGCCCACTATCGAGCGATCGAGAAAGCGCGGGCCGACTTGCCCTTCGACATCGACGGAGTCGTCTACAAGGTCGACCGGCTCGATTGGCAGGAGCGGCTCGGCTTTGTTGCACGCGCGCCGCGCTGGGGGCTTGCGCACAAATTCCCCGCCGAGAAGGCCGAGACCACTCTCGAGGCGATCGACATCCAGGTCGGCCGTACCGGCAAGCTGACCCCCGTCGGGCGCCTCAAGCCCGTCGGCGTCGGGGGCGTCATTGTCGCCAATGTGACGCTCCACAATCGCGACGAGATCCAACGCCTGGGCCTGCGCATCGGCGACCGGGTCCGCATTCAGCGCGCCGGCGACGTGATCCCGCAGGTGGTCGAGAACCTCACGCGAGACGAGCCGCGCCCACCTTACGTCTTCCCCGACCGTTGTCCCGAATGCGGGAGCGAGGCGGTCAGCGAGGAAGGCGAGGTCGACGTGCGCTGCACTGGCGGGCTGATCTGCCCGGCACAACGGTTCGAGCGCCTGCGTCATTTCGTTTCGCGCGGAGCGCTCGACATCGAAGGGCTGGGCGAGAAGTCGATCGCCGAGTTTATCGAGCTTGGCTGGTTGCATTCTCCCGCCGACATCTTTCGGCTCCATCGGCATCGCGACGAGCTGCTCGGCCGCGAGGGCTGGAAGGAGAAGTCGGTGGATAATCTCCTCGCCGCGATCGAAGCCAAGCGGGAGCCGGATGGCCCGCGCTTCATGTTCGGTCTCGGCATCCGCCATGTCGGAATCGTCACCGCCAGGGATCTGCTCAAATGTTTCGGGACGATCGAGGAGCTACGGCGCGTCGCGACGTCGGCTGACGCCCAGACGGAATTGGCCGCAGTCGAAGGCGTCGGACCGGTCGTCGCCGAGGCCTTGGTCGATTTCTTCCACGAGCCGCACAACCGCGAAGCCCTCGATGATCTGCTCTCGGAAGTCTCGCCCAAACCCTTCGTCAGCGACGCGCAGCAGACGGAATGGACCGGCAAGACCATCGTCTTCACCGGCAGCCTCGAAACGATGAGCCGGGACGAGGCGAAGGCGCAGGCGGAGCGGCTCGGCGCTCGCGCGGCCGGATCAGTAAGCGCCAAGACGGACCTGGTTGTCGCTGGTCCCGGCGCCGGATCCAAGCTCAAGAAAGCCGAAGAGCTCGGCGTTCGCGTGATCGGCGAGGAGGAATGGGCCCGGATCGTGGCGGACGCCTAGCCGGAGCCGGTGATCGTAGCGTAGGAGGCGTAATGGACGACGGCAGCTATACGGAGGAGCAGTTCGACATCCTGGAAGCGGTCATAGACGGCATCCACAAGGCCCGGGCCGAGCATCCCATCCTTTCGACCCTGACGACCAGGGCCGATTCGGTCCTGCTGGCGAATGCTGCGCTGCGCGCGATCCATTCGGCCGGTTTCAGGATCGTGAAGAAGAGACCGCCGCCGGTCCGAAGTTGAAGAAAGCGCAAGAGCTTGGCATTCAACCGATCGGCGAGCAGTTGTGGCCGCAGATCGCCGCGAAGCAGGTGCGTAGGGGAGGGT
>CBHTSV010000159.1:0-4285 GCA_966095215.1 uncultured Sphingomonas sp.
GAGAGCGGCAAGGCGATCGAGAACGTCCAGCTCTATATCCCGGCTTACATCCGCCGCTATCCCTTCATGCTCGCGCGGCTGCGGCCCGAGAGCGACGAGCTCTCGCTGTGCTTCGACCCCACCGCGGGCGCGGTCGGCGAGTGGGACGAGGGCGAGGCCCTGTTCGACGGAGACCAGCCGAGCGCGACGACCAAGGCGATCCTCGATTTCTGCGAGCAGTTCGAGACCGCGGGCCAGCGCACCACCGCCTTCATGGACGAGCTCAACAAATCGGGCCTCCTGATGGAAGGCGAGGTCGCCATTCAGCCCGAAGGCGCCGAGCAGCCCTTCATCTACCGCGGCTTCCGCATGATCGACGAAGAGAAGCTGCGCGAGCTTCGCGGCGACGATCTGAGGAAGATGAACCAGAACGGCATGCTGCCGCTGATCTACGCGCACCTCTTCTCGCTGTCGCAGATGCGCGAGGTGTTCGGCCGCCAGGTGCAGCAGGGCAAGGCGCCCACGCCGGTGCCGCAGCCGGCTCCCGCGACGGTCTAAAGCTGACGGCTATTCGGCGGCGGTCGCGAACTGCTGGCCGAGCAGGGCTTCGCCAAGACCTACGGCGAGGGCATCGATGAACGCAGCCATCTGGTCGAATCCGTCGCCCGGGACCTTGAGCGCCTCGTCGAGATAACAGCGCCGGTCGATTTCCAGCTGGAGCGCATGAATTCCGCGCGCCGGCGCCGAATGGCGCTCGACGACATGGCCGCCCGCGAAAGGATCGTTGAGGCCCGCGCCGAAGCCTTGTCTTTCCGAGATCGAGACAGCCTCCGCGCTCAGCCACGCGTCGGCGGTCCGTCCGCGACAATCGCCGAACACGATCGGCGGAATACCGTTCGGGGGCGGTGGCATCGAATGGCAGTCGAGCAGCAGGGCGCAGCCGAACCGGTCCATGAGCAGCCCGAGCTGCTCCTGGATGGCCTGATGGTAAGGCCGATGGGCCTGGTCGAGCCGTTCTGCGAGCTGCGCCGGCGTAATCACGCGCCGCCACAGGAATCCGTGGCTCTGGGTGCGCGCCGGCACGATTCCGAGGCCGCCTCGGGCCCGGGCCGTCACCCGGCCGCGCCTCGCTCCATCGACGACTGCCGGATCGACCTCGTCCTCGCCTCGATTGCAATCGATGGCCGCCCGGGGGGCGCGAGCGATGACTGCTCCGATGCCCCGCTGGATCGCGCGCCACACCAGCCGGTCGACGAACGGGTCCTCGAGGGCAGTGAGCGCGGCCTTCCCTCCCGGCGCCATGTCGACCAGCCAGTCGGGGTAATCGCGACCCGAATGGGGCACGGACAGGAGGACGGGAAGACCGCCGCGAGGCGGGCGAATGATGGGCCGAGCAAGCTCTGTCACTGTCAAATCGTCCCAGATTAGGACTAGGATTGAGGCGCTGCAACGCACGAACTCGTCATTCGCTTCTGGCAAATCGAATCCGAACAGCGCATAAAAAGGACATGCCGAGAATCCTCCTGGCCGAAGACGACACGTCCATGCGGGAGTATCTGCAGCGGGCGCTGCAGCGCGTGGGCTATGAGGTGGACGCAGTGGGCTGCGGCACCGAGGCCATGCCTTTGCTCGAAGCGGAGCGCTTCGATCTCCTCCTCACAGACATCGTCATGCCGGAGATGGACGGAATCGAGCTGGCGCAAAAGGCGAGCGCGATCGATCCGTCGATCCGGGTGATGTTCATCACCGGCTTCGCCGCCGTCGCGCTGCAGGGTGGACGGACGGCGCCGGAAGCCAAGCTCCTCTCCAAGCCGTTCCACCTCAAGGACCTGGTGATGGAGGTCGACCGGATCTTTCAGACCGAGGATCAGCACGGCCGGCTCTAGGCGTCCAATTCACGGTTGCGCCTTGAGCGACTGCTCCCTAAATGCCGCCTCTCGTTCGCGTTCGCGGGCGCCGGGCGGTCCTTCGGACTGACCTCGAAATCGCATCAGTCCCCCGGACTGCTGGATTTCTCGGTGGGCGTGTAGCTCAGTGGTAGAGCACTGTGTTGACATCGCAGGGGTCGCAAGTTCAATCCTTGCCACGCCCACCATTTTTTTCTCTTACAATCATATACTTAGTCGATGCCGGATGTTCCGCTCCGCAGGGATCGGTTGGGTCATTTGAACCAGCCGAGGGGGTTGCGGGCTCTTGACGCCCGCTGTCGACGTGACCGACCATTGGCGCCGGAGGGAGGCACATTGCTCTTTGCGCCTGAAGAACCTGGAACCGAGACCGTTCGCGTGCCGGTCCTCAAGGTATTTGACGGAGACGGCTTCCTGACCCGTCTTCCAGCCCCGCGCGGCCTCGAAGTTGAGACGACTGTGCGGTTCGGCTTCATCGACGCGCCAGAAATGGAGCAGCCTGGCGGCCGCGAAGCCAAGGATTTCCTGAGCGGTCTGATCAACGGTCAGTGGCTTGATCTCGTGCTCCTAATTAAAATGGATACGGGTCGAATGGTGGACGGCCACGGGCGCATTGTTGCCGTTCCATATCTACGAGGGGCTAGACCCAGTGGCCGCGAGGCCAGCTACAGCTGCCGGAACATTGAGCTCGAGATGGTCCTTAACGGTTGGGCTTGGGTCCTTGATCGCTACTGCCCCGAGGACCGGTGATCACAATGGGCGGGGAAGAGTCGCCGTCTTTGCCACGCTGCGTGCTCGGCGCGGGCAGCGGATGAGCCGGATCCGCTAAAGCTGCAGACGATCGCAAGCCAATCGCCAGCGCGATGGCGCACAAACTCACCTGCGAGTGAACGGCAGCCCGCAATCGCTGTCCCCCACGCAATACTGGGCCGAGCTCCCCGATAGAGTCCCGAACCTACACGAATTTGGACAAAACGCGGACCGGCAATTCGAATTTCAAATAGCTGCTCGTTACTGCGGCCGCTGAGTTACCGGATGCCCATCGTTCTGTTCGCCGGTGACGCGGAGCGTCGGAACGGGGCCCTCGAGCTTTGAATCCTCCTGCTGCCACTCGGCGGCTGTCTTGCAGCGGCGGCCCGTGCGGATGTGGCTGCCGACGAGCTGCTCTCCCTGGCGGCAAATGAGCTGCGGCTTCTCAGGTGTCGTCGGTGGGCTGCTATCCGGAGATGCCGAAGCGAGCGCAATTGCAAGGAGTGTGAGTGGCATGGTGCCCTCCCGCGGACGCAATCTGCCTCATCTCAAGCCAAGTCAATGTTCCGGCCGCGGCATGAATGCGTCGAGAAACCTTCCCATCCGGCCGCGCGACCAGGCGAGGCTTTGGTACAGCCGCAGCACCGTCCGCGCCCACAATATGTAGAGCGCCGGCCGGCGCAGGGCCCTGGCGAGCGCGAAAACGCGATGACTCCAGCGGGCGATCGCATAACGCATGCAGTAGACGAGCTTGCGGCGAAGCGACAGATCGGCAGCTGGCGTAACCCGCTTCCTTGGCACGAGCCCGCGGCGCCAGGTCAGCCGGTAGGCGAGGCCGTCGCGGCGATGGCGCAGACCCGCCGCCTGGGTCCGCGCGATGAAATCGGCGTCGACCGGCTCCAGCTGCAAGCGGCCGGACGCGCGAGCGGCTTCGAGCATCTGCTTCAGCTCCACTGTCCGAACCACGACTACATTCGTGCCGCGGCCGTCTGACGAATATGGCTCAACCCAGGCGTCGCCGAAGGAGATGTCGGCGGTCTCGGCGACTACATCGTCGCACCAGTCACAGGCCGGGTTCTGCAGGAATCCGGCACCCCAATCGCCGTCGGCAAGGTGCCACCAATCCTCAGCGGCGCTCGACCCATCCGCCAGTTCAAGCTGTGCTCGGTACCAATTGGCGGGCCGGTCTTCATTCTTGGTCCGATAGTCGAGCGCTTGGACGCGGGAGAGTTCGGTCCCGAGCTGCCAGGCGAAGCTTTCGACCATCGCTGCGCTCTTCATGTGCCCGCAGAAGAGGCCGAGAGTATGGGTGACGCGCTCGCCCACGACGGGATCGATACGGCGCAGCAGGTGGATCGCCTTGATGAAGCAGGGCACGCCGACGATCGCATAGCGGCCGGGCGTTGCGCGGATCTCCGCCAGCACCCGCGAAAGCTCGACTGGATAATAACGCGACTTGGCGCCGCTCATCAGCTCGTCGATCGACCGGGAGATGCGATAATCTAACAACCGGCCGGTGGTCCGCGGATCTGCCGGAGCGACATGGGCGACAGCATCGACTGCGCGGGTCTGCAGCAGCTCGGCCGCGACCCAGCTGGTGAGTCCGCCCGAGCTGCCGTTGGCGCGAAACGGGCTTTCGATCACGTGGC
>CBHTSV010000160.1:0-8147 GCA_966095215.1 uncultured Sphingomonas sp.
GCCTCGGGCAATGCTGCAATGTCGGCGGGCGTCGCGAAGCGCCGCACCTCGATCTTCCCGCCGGCGATCTGCACGTCCTTCAGCATCTGGCGAAGGTAGCGTCCGGTCTCCACGTACATGGTGTCGTAGCGGCGGACGCTGTCGAGCCGGAACGGATATTCCGCCGCTGAGAGCATGCGGTTGACCGGCGGAAAGGTGGCGATCACCTTTTCCTCCGGGCTGCCGGATTCGACGTAAGTCGGCAGCCAGCGGACGCCATAATCCTCGCCGACCATGATCTGGAAACGCCGCCAGCTGTAATCGAGCGCGCGGGTGAATTGCGTCATGAACTCCGGCGTCACCTCACCGCCGCGGAATACGGAAAATGGGTGGAACTGGCCGCCGGCGATGTTCGACGTCGTGTCCGGCGGCAGCGCGGCGGCGTAGATGGTCACCCCGAAGCCCGCTTCCTGGACCAGCCGCGCCGTCGAGAGACCGACGATGCCCGAGCCAAGCACGGCGATGGGTCCGCTGTGGTCTCGCAGGCCAAGCTCGGTCGCGAGCTTGGACGTGCCCCAGCTGAGCGTGATCCCGCCGCCGCCAGGGCCGTAATTATGCACCAGCCTTTTCTCGCCGAGCTGCTCGGCGCGGACGACGAAGCCGGAGCGTCGGTAGGGTCTCAGCCCCGCGACGGTGCGGATAACCCGGCTTTCGTCGACCAGCACCGGCGCGAGCGGAGTACAGCTCGAGAGACCCCCCGGTCTCGCGCCGACCGTCGCGCAGCCGGAGAGCAGCGCAGCGGAGCCTAAACTGAACGCCCTACGATCCAACAACATCCGACTGTCCTGAGCCTGTCGAAGGACTGTCCTTCTCTGTTGCTTTTGAAAGGAAAGACAGCCCTTCGACAAGCTCAGGGCAAGCGGTTGAGGGTTACTCGACCGTCTCCACGGTCAGCCGGTCGTTGGTGAAGACGCAGACCTCCGACGCAATCTGCATGGCGCGGCGGGCGAGCACCTCCGGGTCCTGCTCGTAATCGCTGAGCGCCTTCGCCGCCGAGAGCGCGTAATTGCCGCCCGAGCCGATCGCGGCGATCCCGCCCTCCGGCTCCAGCGCGTCGCCGTTGCCGGTTAGGATCAGCATCTGCTCGACGTCGGCGACGATCATCAGCGCCTCCAGATTGCGCAGATACTTGTCGGTCCGCCAGTCCTTGGCGAGCTCGACGGCCGCGCGCAGCAGCTGGCCGTTATATTGCTCCAGCTTCTTCTCCAGCCGCTCGAAGAGGGTGAAGGCATCCGCAGTGGCCCCGGCGAAACCCCCGATCACCTTTCCGTCGGCGCCGATGCGGCGGACCTTCTTGGCATTCGGCTTGATCACCGTATTGCCGAGGCTGACCTGCCCGTCGCCGGCGATGACGGTCTTGCCGCCTTTCTTCACGCCGAGGATCGTCGTTCCGTGCCAGCTGTCCAAATTCGTCTCCAACGTCATTCCGACGTGAAGTGGGAGGCGGCGTGAAGGGTTGCAAGCGGCTTCAGAAGCCGACCCTGACTCCGATGTGCGCCGACGTATCGTTGCCTCCGCGCCGGTCGACCGTCGTCGACACCAGCGCGTCGAGGTTCACGCCGGTGAATAGGTTGGCGCTGAGGCCGCCGGTCAGGCGGCCATAGACGTGCTTGGAACGGTCCTCGAGCTGCCAGCTGTTGACGATCATCGGAGCAGTTGTCTGTGCGAAGTGGATCGTGCGGCCATCCCCCGCCAGCTCCTTCACGAGCACCGCGCTGCCGAACGGACGGACCGCTGCGCCTCCTGCAGTCAGCTTGCCGCGGATCTCGGCGCCCACGCTTCCTTCGAGCGCCTTGGCAGACACGGAGCTCACGTTGAGAGTCAGCGTGGGATCCCCGGTCTCGGTGTAACCGTCGACCTTCGCCTTCGCATAGTCGAGCGCAATGACTGGGCCGATGCGCACCGGGCCGAAGTCAGCGAGGTAGCCGGCTTTCGCTCCGGCAACCCAGTGATTGCCGCTCGGCGACGCCTCCATCGGCATGACGACGCCCCGCCGCGTGATGTCATGATCATCATGGCCGTAGCCGACATAGGCCTGGCCGAAGCCGCCCAGGATCGACGCCGCGGCGAACCCGCCGAGCTGCCAGCTATGGTCCCGCGTCTCGGATGCCTCGTTGGTGAAGCTCGCCTTCGGCCGCGAGTAGTTGGCTGCGATTCCGACGAGAGCGTTGCCGAAGCCATATTGCGCGCCCACCGTCGCTCCGTAGTCGCGGACCTCGAACCGATCGGTCGCCGAGTCCGGCCGAACGTCGCGGCTGAGGTAATCGCCGACGGCGAAGAACTGGAGGCCCTGGGCATCGCTGCCGTCGCGCGGCGAGCTCATGTCCATCCGGCCCGTCAGTGTGCGCCCGAACTGCCGCGCCGTCTCGAGGCCGAGCTCGCTCGGCGCCTCGAACGTCAGCGGCGCCTGCAGCTGGGTGGCAATATATTGCGCAATGACCGCTGACGTGTGCGAAGTCGGGTGCAACGCGTCGACCCAGAAGACGAACTGGCTGGCGTAGGTGGAGTCGGTCACGCACTGGGCGATGGGTGCGCACGGTCCCGCGCTGGTGAAGCCATAGGCGGCGAGGTTCGCCGACACCTGCTGCAGCAAGGTCGTGAGGTCGAGGTAATGGACGATCACTCCGTCCGCCGCATAGCCGGCCAGCACGGACTGAATGCCGGTGTTGAACGTCGTTGAAAAAGAGCCGCGGATGGCTTGGGCAGTCGGATCGTTGGCGATCTCCGGCAGAAGCGCCGTATTGCCCGCCAGAAAGCTCAAGTTTTGCATCCCCGCGGCGACAAGCCGGTCGAGATCCGTTTGCGCATTGGTGACCGACACCGCGGCGGCGGCAGGCGCGCCGGCCAGCGTCCCGCCGTCGCGCTCGTAGATGCGCGCATCATTGCCGCCGATCGACGTGGTGACGAGGTCCGTCTCGTCGAGCGTGCCCGACACTGTCGGGAAGACGCCTCCTCCTCCGGCGAGGAAGCTGTTCACCTCGAAGGTGAAGCCGGGCAGGAAGGGGCTGGTGTTGAGGTTGCCGGTGCCCGCACCGCCGATCGCGAAATTTTCCACCGGCGCATCGAGCAGCTGCGAGAGCGTGTCGTTGAAGTTCGAATCGCCGGTAAAGCGGCCCGTCGGGTATATGATCGTCGTCACCGGATCGATGCCGAGGAGCTGGAAGGCATTGCCCTCGTCGGCATAGCTGTCGCCGAATGCGACGATGTTGTCGACGCGCTGCGCGGCGGCAGGCGATGCGAGCGAGATTGCGGCGAATGCGACGCCTGACAGGGCGCAGCTCAGGAACCGGCGCTTACTCATAGAACTCTCCCTCGAACGCCACGACCGCGCGGCTCGCGAGAAGCTTAGGGAACGGTTGTTTAGTGACAAGGATGTAAGCGGCCGTCACGGCGGATTTTGCCGCCATGCTGCGCGCCGGCAACAGTAGCATTCGGCCCAAGAAGCTAGAGGCGCTCGAACCTTCGGTCGGGCACGATCCACAGGATCGATATCGCGACATAGATCGCTACCGAGATGTACGGCGATACGAAGGCGAGCGGCACCGCGAGCACATAGCCGGCAAAGCTCACCCGCTCTTTCATTCCATGGCCAAGCGCCGCCTGCACTCCGGACCCCTCGCCTTCGGCCGCGATTAAAGCGCGCTCGAGCAGCAGGTAAGCAACCGAGGACGCGACGAGGACGAGCCCGAATGACGCGACCGGCCAGGGAGTCACCCCGGCCTCGTCGATCCAGCGGATCATCAGCGGGAACAGGGTCAGGCAAAAAAGCAGGGCATGGTTTGCCCACAGGACGGCGCCGGTCACCTTATGCGCCGACTGCATCATGTGGTGATGGTTGTTCCAGTAAATGGCGACGTTCACGAAGGCGAGCAGGTAGGCCGCGAGCAGCGGAAGGACCGCGAATGCTGCGCCGAGCGTCGGCTCGGCCGGCACCTTGAGCTCGAGGACCATGATCGTCAGCACGATCGCGACGACTCCGTCGGTCAGGGCGTTGAGGCGGCCCGGGCTCATCAGTCGATCAGCCTTTCGAAACGCTTGTCGGGCACCAGCCACATCGCCGCGACCGCGATGTAGATGGCGATCGCAACGTAGGGCCAAAGGAAGGCCGCAAGGATCGCCAGCATGTAAGCGAGGATGGTGATCTGGCCCTTGTGGCCGCGCTTGGCCGCCCTGGTGATCGGCGCGTCCGCCTCGTTCGCGCCGATCAGCGCGAAGAAAAGCAGGCCGGTCGACAATGCACAGAGCAGCATGATGACGCCGAATGCGAGCACCGTGTCGCGGGTGATCCCCTCCTCGCCGACCCAGCGCATGACGAATGGCACAAGACTGAGCCAGAAGAGGAAGAACAGGTTCGCCAGGAGCACCTGGCCGCTGACCTTGCGCGCCGCGTTCAGCATGTTGTGATGCTGCGACCAGTAGATTCCGACCTTCACAAACGACAAAGCGTAGGCGGCGAACAGCACGCCGAGCGGCTTGAGAGCCGCCATGCCGGCGCCCTGCGGCACCGGCAGCTCGAGCACCATGATCGTGATGATGATCGCGATGACGCCGTCGGTGAAGCTGTTCAGACGACTGGTGTTCATGCGGTGCCCCCATCCGCTACCGTCATTGCGAGGAGCCTAAGCGACGAAGCAATCCAGTTACAACAGGAGTCGCATCTGGATTGCTTCCCCCGGGCTCAAGGCCGGGGTCGCAATGACGGATTAGGGCTTAACCTTCGCCTGGGCCTTCACCCATTTGATCAGTTCGTCGAGCTGGATGGCCTGCTCGGTGGCGAGGAGCCTGTCAGGAAGTCCGTCTTCACGGGCGGCTTGAGGAGACTGGCCGGCGGCAGCGGATAGGCCGGGCACTGGCGGCTTTCCGCGACTGCCGGGATCGGCTGCGGCGCGTACTGCTTCGAGGCGCAAGCGGTCAGCGCGAGCGCGAGCAACGGCCAGGCGGGCTTCGTAATCATGTTCGGTCCTCTCGTTGATGGAGCGCTGCTCGGCGGCGACGCGCTCGGCGGCCGCGCGATCGGCGGCGCGCGCGGCGTCGGCGGCGGCGCGGTAGTTGGCGACGGTTCCGGCTAGCGCCGATTGTTCGTCGCGGTAGAGCTGCTCGAAGTGGCCGCTCTGCTTCTTCCAGTGGCGCGTCTCGCCCTTTTGCAGGACGAGCAGCAGCGCGAGGCAGATCGAGACGGAGAGGCCGGCGATCCCCTGCGGGCTAAGGAGCCGAAGGATCGTCATCCGTTGTCCGCCTCGAGTGAGGCACCGTCGCGAGTGGCTGCGAGCTTGAACCGCCCGACCGGGCCGCCGGCGAGAAGCCCGACGATCACCGCAACCATTGCCGCGATGAAGCCGCCGAGGGACCAGCCGAAGATGGCCACGATGCTGTGCTCCTCCGCGGCGGACCATCCGCCCCACATGAGGAGTGCGACCATCGCGACCGCGCAGGCGCCGCAGAACATGCCGGCCGCTGCCGCGAGCAGGCCGTAGATGAGCCGCTGGCCTTCGGCGAACGTGCCGGCTGGTGGCAATTTTTGCATTGCTGGATTTCTCCTGGGGAAAGTTGACGAATTGAATTGGAGGATGGTTGGAAACGGGGGTCCTTCCACTTCTTCCACTTTGTCAGCTTCGCTCGCCGATCCGGTTCGCGAGCCAGCCGTAGAGGAACGCCTCGTTGGCCGGCCGGCGCTCGGCGAGGCGCAGGTAACGCTCGCCCTGGAGCGCCTCGAGCGCCCGCAGCAGCACGGTCTCGCCGCTGCTCGGCCCGCGAACCGCGAGGAAGGTATCGAGCGCGGCGAGCGTTACGTCCCCGATGCGCCCGTCGGGGACGAGGTCGGCATAATCCTTGCCGTTGCGGTTGAGCGCGGTGAGCGCGCGCTGGAGGAAGGTGACGGCGACCGCCGGCCCCATGTTGGCGCCGGTGTCGAACAGCTCCGCCGCGAGAGGCTCGCTTCGCTTGGCGATCTCGTCCAGACGCGGGCGCAGCCAGTAGAGCCTGCGGTAGATTTCCACCGCTTCATCACGCGGCAGCTCGCGCATTGCGCCGCGATAGCCGTGCGCCCGGGCGACCGCCTCGGTGATGCCGAAGCAGGTCGGCCCGCCCTTGTCGGCGGAATGATTCACATACCCGCCTTCCCTGTCGATCAGCGCATCGACCAGCCGATCGACGTCGAATAGCTCTTCCACTCGCTCCTCCATTCTTCGAGTCGCAAGTTTCTAACCAAATAGGTGTGCTGTAGGAAAGCTACCGAACCGGAAGGTAGATGTTAGCCCTATCTCAAAAGATTCCCAGCTGCTCAAGCACGCGCTCGGTCAGCGCCGCGCAGCCGGCTCCGGCGAACGGGAAGGTTCCTGAGAGCGCGTTCCGGACTTCGGGCGCGAGCAAATCCTGGAGCTTGCGGCGCGCGCGCAGCAGCCGCGTCTTGACGGTCCCGGCGAGCAGGCCGAGCACCCGGGCCGTGTCCTCGACCGACAGACCTTCGATCTCGCGCAGCACGAAGACCGTGCGGAACTCCCTCGGCAGCTTTGCAATCGCCTCCTCCAGGAGTCCGCGCAGGCGGACGTGCGCGGCGGCCGCCTCGGGCCCCACCGGATCCGAGCCACGGGCGAACTCCGCCCGATAATCATCGAGCATCGACACTCCCATTTCCTGGAGCTGCGCGCGTCGGCGATGTCGTGCCCGGTGCCTGGCGAGCGCTTCGTTGATCACGATCCGAGTGAGCCAGGTCGAAAGCGAGGACCGTCCTTCGAAATGGCCGATCGCGCCAAACGCCGCCAGATATGCCGCCTGGACGGCCTCCTCGGCTTCGGCGCGGTCTCTCAAGATGCTCCAGGCGGCGCGGAACAGCCGCTGGTTGTTGACCGTGATCAGGTGCCTCGACGCTCCCGCGTCCCGCACCGAGCAAAGGCGCGCGAGCTCCCTCTCGTCGAGCGCGGCATAATCGAGGACCGGCCTCGTGCTCATGTCACTTTCAGGACCGTTCGCATCCCCGGATGGAAGCGACATGTAACGACAAAAGTCCCTGTCGACCGCAGCACCATCGCCGACCGGGACGATGGTTGCAGGTCGACGTCGAAGCTCTTGTTCGCCGCCGTCGCGGTATGGCGGAACATGTCGCGATTCACCCAGACGATCGTGTCGCCCTTGCGAAGCTGCGGCGGAATGGGCCCGAACTTCATCTTGTCGATGACGAGGACATAGGTATGCGGCGCAGCGGCCGCGGGGGCGGCTGCCGCTGCGCCGACTCCCAGCACAGCCAGGGCAATGAGTGCTGGGTGCACGCTCATGTTATTACTTGACCGTAGCCGCGAGCGCTTCGGCATGAGCCTGGTGCTCCTTGAACAGGGTCAGCCCCGTTTCGAGCAGTGACTTGAGCTCGCCATTATGGGCGGAGGGGACGAGCGTGTCCGCCAGAGCGGTATTCACGGCCTTGTGATAGGCCGCTTCATTGGCGATGTAAGCATGATCGAACGCCGCCCCGTCGAGGCTGGCGAGGCGCCGCGTCGTTGCCGCGGCCTGCTTCTCCAGAGCCTCGCTGGTCGCGTTGTCCTCGGGCGTCACTCCGAGCTTCTTCACCAGCGCCAGCGCTTTCTCGTTCACCGCTTCGTGGTCGCGGAGCATGACCTCGGCGAAGGAGCGCACTTGCGCGTTGTGGGACTTGGCCAGCGCCTGCTTGGCGGCGGCGATGTCGATGTTGCCGGCCGTATAGGCGATGTGTGCGATCTGCGGATCGCTCGGGCCGCCGGTACTCGCCGCAACGGCGGCCGTCGCAGCGCCCGTGACAGCCGCCACAATCAGCATCAGTTTCGAGTTCATCTTCTTGCCTCCTGCTCTCGTTTTCACCCCATTGGATGCGAAAGACGGTCCGGAGGTTCCCGAAACCGATAGTGACGAAGGCGCATGGCGCGGCTAGCCTTCGCCGATGGTCTCACGATTCCTGTACGCGATCGCCGCTTTTACGATAGCCCTCTCCTCCCCTGCCGCAGCGGCGCTCAGTCCGGCCGAGCAGGTGATGATCCGAACCGTCGATGCGGAGCAGGCGCGGACCACCGCGATGCTGCAGCGCTGGGTCGACCAGAACAGCGGAACGATGAACGTCGCGGGGGTCGAGGCGATGCGCCGCA
>CBHTSV010000161.1:0-3110 GCA_966095215.1 uncultured Sphingomonas sp.
CAAGGAAGAAGCGCTGGTCGCCCGTCAGGCCTTGCACCACCGGCGCAGGCTTGCCGTTCAGCGACGCTTTGTAGGCTTCATAAGCCGCGCCGAGGCCCGCAACATCGGCGATATTCTCGCTCAGGGTCAGCTTTCCGTTGACGTGGAGGCCGGGCAGCGCCTCGTACGCATCGAACTGCTTCGCGAGCGCATCGCCGGCCGCCGTGAACTTCTGGAAGTCCGCCGGCGTCCACCAGTTCCGGAGCACGCCGTTCGCGTCGAACAGGGCCCCGCCATTGTCGAAGCTGTGGCTGATCTCGTGCCCGATGGTCGATCCGATCGCGCCATAGTTGAATGCCGCGTCGGCATTCGGATCGAAGAAGGGCTTCACCAGGATCGCCGCGGGGAAGTTGAGCGCGTTCTGCACCGGCAGGTTCACCGCGTTCACCAGCTGCGGCGGCATCCACCATTCGCGGCGGTCCATCGGCTTGCCAATCTTCGCGACCTGGTGCCGGTACTCCCACAGACGTGTGTTCTTCTGGTTGGCGTAGGCATTGTCGGCCGTGATCGTCAGGCCCGAATAATCGCGCCAGTTATCGGGATAGCCGACGCCGACGACGATGCTCTCGACCTTCTTCAGCGCCTCCTGCTTGGTCGAGGGAGCCATCCAGTCGATCGCCTGGACGCGTCTCGCAAAGGCGGCCTTGATGTTGTCGACCATCTTCTGGATCTCGGCCTTGGCCGACGCCGGGAAATATTTGTCGACATATGCCTGGCCGACCGCGTCCTGGAGCGCGTTGCTCGTCGCGTTCAGCGCGAGCTGGTCGCGCGGACGCTGCTGCGGCGTGCCCGCTAGCGTCGTCCCGAAGAAAGCAAAGCTCGCGTCGCGGAACGCCTTCGGCAGCACGTTCGCCTGCTGGTTGAGCGTGTGGAAGGTCAGCCAGTCCTTCCAGTTCTGCAGCGGCTCCGATCCGACCAGGGCCGCGATCTTGGGGATGGACGCGAAATGATAGGCGTCGAACTTCTGCACGTCGCCGAGCTGGGCCGCGTCGAGCAACGCTCCCCAGTCAATCCCCGGCGCCTTCTGCTCGAGCTGGGCCCGGGTCCAGACCTGTGCGCCGTTCTTGATTTCTTCGCTCTGCTCGCGCGGTTCGTGGGCGTTCGCGATCTTCGTCTCGAGATCGATGATGCGCCCCGCGGCGCCCTGCGGATCAGGATAGCCCGCGAGCTGCAGGAGCTGCTGGACATAAGCGCGATACTTGGTGCGCAGGTCCGCCATCTTGGCGTCACCTGACAGATAATAATCACGGTCCGGCAGCCCAAGGCCGCCCTGCATCAGGTAGGGCAGCTGCTCGCCCGGCGTTGCCAGGCCTTGCGTGACGAAAATGCCGAACAGGTTCTCTGTTTGAAAATTGGTTGCGTTGAGCGGATCGGTATCGGCGCGCAAAGTCGAACCGATGGCGGCGCTCAGCGCGCCCTTGTCCGCTATGGCATTGATCGCGTCGAGATCCGCCTTGGCGGGAGCGAGACCGGCGCGATCAATCGCGTCGGTGTTGAGATAGGCCTTGTAATAATTGGCGATCAGCGCGTCGTTGCCGCTCGTCGGATTGGCCTTCATGATCCCGTCGAAGAGCTCGCGCGTGTTCTTCTCGCGCTGCAGGTCCGCGATCCAGAATGCGCCGATGCGCGACCGGTCAGCGGGAATCTGCGTCTGCTTGACCCAGCCTCCATCGGCGTAGCTGAAGAAGTCGTCGCCGGGCCGGACCGACTTGTCCATCCAGGCGAGATTGATGCCGATGTCGCTGCCTTGCGGCTGCCCGGCCTTGTTGGCCTGCGTGTTGCAGGCGCCGAGCGTCAGCGCAGACGCGAGGATGACCAGCAGTTGCTTCTTCATGGACCTCTCCCGGAACTCACTGGCCGCGCTCAAGCCGCCGCTTTGCAATGGCCGCAAGCAGCGGCTAGGCGAGCGGCACGGCTTTTCGACGAACGGACGGACAAAGGGGCATGAGCGCGCCGCGCATCGAGAGCAAAATCGTTCCGGACGACGAACAGTTCCGCACCCGCGCCGCGCACAATCGGCAGCTCGCGGAGAAATTGCGTGCCGATGTCGCGGAGGCTGCGAAGGGCGGCCCGGAGAAACACCGTCAGCGCCACGTGGATCGCGGCAAGCTTCTCCCGCGCGACCGCGTCGAACGCCTGCTCGATCCCGGTTCACCGTTCCTCGAGATCGGACAGCTCGCCGCCTGCGACATGTACGAGAGCGAAGTGCCGGGCGCAGGGATCATCGCCGGCATCGGCCGCGTCTCCGGGCGTCAGGTCATGATCGTCTGCAACGACGCTACGGTGAAGGGCGGCACCTATTATCCGATCACGGTCAAAAAGCACCTCCGGGCGCAGGAGATCGCCGAGCAGAACCGCCTGCCGTGCGTCTATCTGGTCGACAGTGGCGGAGCGAACCTGCCGCACCAGGCCGAGGTCTTTCCGGACCGCGATCATTTCGGCCGGATCTTCTTCAACCAGGCGCAGATGAGCTCGAAGGGCATTGCCCAGATCGCCTGCGTGATGGGGAGTTGCACAGCCGGCGGCGCCTACGTGCCCGCGATGAGCGACGAGAGCGTCATCGTCCGCAACCAGGGCACGATCTTCCTCGGCGGCCCGCCTTTGGTGAAGGCGGCCACGGGCGAGGAGATCAGCGCGGAGGATTTGGGTGGTGGCGACCTCCACGCGCGCAAGAGCGGCGTCGTCGACCATCTCGCCGAGAATGACGAGCATGCGCTGACGATCGTCCGCGACATCGTCTCAACCCTCCAGCCGGAAGCAGGAGCTGGGATCGACCTTCGCGAGCCGCGGCCGCCGCTGTTCGACGCTGAGGAGTTGTACGGCATCATCCCGCAGGACGTGCGCGAGCCCTACGACGTGCATGAAGTGATCGCACGCATCGTCGACGGCTCCGAGCTGCACGAGTTCAAGCCGCTCTACGGATCGACTCTCGTCTGCGGCTTCGCCCACATCTGGGGCATCCCGGTCGCGATCGTCGCCAACAACGGCATCCTGTTCAGCGAGAGCGCGGTCAAAGGCGCACATTTCATCGAGCTCGCGTGCCAGCGCCGCACGCCGCTCCTGTTCCTGCA
>CBHTSV010000162.1:0-3054 GCA_966095215.1 uncultured Sphingomonas sp.
GGTCTTCGTCTTGTGGAAGAAGAGCACGAGCAGCGCCGTCTTCTCGGCCTGATTGACGTGAACGACGCGCTGGTCGACGCGGTCGGCGGTCTTGGCGACGGGGGTCACCGCGACTTCGGCCGGGTTGGTCAGATATTTGTCGGCGAGCTCCTTGATCGCCTTCGGCATGGTGGCCGAGAAGAACAGGGTCTGACGCTTGGGCGGGACCAGGCTGACGATCCGCTTCAGCGCATGGATGAAGCCGAGATCGAGCATCTGGTCGGCCTCGTCGAGAACGAGGATCTCGAGCTCGCGAAGGCTCAGCGCGCGCTGGTCGATCAGATCGAGCAGGCGGCCGGGCGTGGCGACGAGCACGTCGAGCCCGCGCGCGACGGTGCGCACGCTCTTCGAATTGGGGACGCCGCCGAAGATGACTCCGACCGAGAGGCGCATGAATCGGCCATAGGCCTCCGCGCTCTTCGCGATCTGCGCGGCGAGCTCACGCGTCGGCGCGAGCACCAGCATGCGGGCGTGGCCCGGCTTGGGAATGCGTCGGGCCGCTGCGAGCCGGTCGAGCGACGGCAGCATGAAGGCGGCCGTCTTGCCGGTTCCGGTCTGAGCGATCCCGAGGAGATCGCGGCCGGTGAGAAGTGTCGGAATGGCTTGGCGCTGGATGGGTGTCGCTTGCGAATAATCCTTTGCGGCGAGCGCATCGAGCAGGGGCTTTGACAACCCCAGGGACATGAATGACATTGAGTTTATTCCAATATTTGCCGCGCGGCCGGCGCACCAGCGCAAGCCGCGAGCGGGGTCGAAAAGCGCCCCGCGTGAATAGGAGAGCAAGAAAATCGAGACGCGGGCCTCCCCTGACGGGGGTTCACGCCGCTTCAAAAGCGCCTCGTGCTGCACTGCAACATAGTGACTCTTTCGGGAAAGTCCAGCTCAGGCGGGATTCACGCTTCCCGGCGCGACGTGAAAGCGGGACGCTGGCCCGATGCCGTCGAACAAGGCCGCCTCAGTTCCAGTCATCCACACCTGACCGACGCCCTCCAGACGGCCAAAAAGGGTCGATCGACGTGCGGGATCGAGGTGGGCAGCAACTTCGTCGAGCAACAGGATAGGCGGCTGCCCGCGTTGCGACCTAATGAGCAAGGCATGAGCAAGAACGATTCCGAGCAGGAGCGCCTTCTGCTCGCCGGTCGAAGATTGCGCCGCCGGTATCTGCTTTTCTGCGAGCGTGACCGAAAGATCTTCATTGTTTGGGCCATGTGTCGACCGCTTCGCGGCCGCATGAACCTTCCGGCTCGCGCGCAGGCGCACCTGAAGGTTCATCGTGGTTGCATTGGTTAACTGGAGATTCGCGCGAGGAAAGTTCGTTCCGGCGAATGCCGCGACCGCCGGCATTAGCTCCTTGAGCGTTCGCAGTCGTGCAAGCGTGATCTCCCGACCATGCTCCGCCATTTGAGCCTCAAGTGAGTCGAGCCACGCCTCATCCCACCGGTCCTCCGCCAGAAGCTTATTACGGGAGCGCATCGCTGCTTCGTAGCGAGACGAATGATGCGCATGGCTCGGCTCGAGCGCGAGAACCAGTCGGTCGAGGAAGCGCCGCCGGTCGCCCGCGCTGCCGGTGAACAGCCGGTCCATCGCGGGCGTCAGCCACAGGATCGAGAGCCATTCGCTGAGCGAGTTCACCGACGCCGGCGCGCCGTTGATGCGCACTTGTCGCCGCTCGGGCGCCTCCGGAGCAATGCCTGTTCCGATGTCGGTTTCGCCAAGGCGCGCGGCGACCCCAAAAGCTCCAGTGCCTCCGTGGCGCGCCATGTCGCCAAGCGCGGCACCGCGCAGGCCCCGGCCAGGAGTCAGGAGCGACACGGCTTCGAGAAGATTGGTCTTGCCCGCGCCATTCTCGCCGTAGAGCAGCACGAAACCCGGCCCCGCCTCCATCAACGCCGAGGCGTAAGAGCGGAAATCCGTGAGGGCGAGGCGGTCGACGGGCACGGCGCGGCGATTAGGGTTCGCTTCTCAGGCCGTCCAGCCGACCGGTCCTCAGTGCTTCCCCGCTGCTTTCTTCGCCGCCATATATTTGGCGACGGCCGCCTCAACGGCCTTGTCGAGCTCGGCGTTCATTGCCGGATCGTCCTGATTGGCCACGTCGGCGGCGAGCTGGCGCATTTGGGGGGCGCTTCCCTTGAGCTTCGCATAGGCAGGCGTGGCGGCGAAGGTGAACAGGGCTTGCCAGTCGTCGGCATCAAGGCCGGGGAGGAGCTTCGCGCCCGCAGAGGTCGTAAACTGGTGAACGGCCTCGGGCGTGAGCGGCTGGTCGGCCTTTTCGACGATCGCTTCGGCGAACGCCCCGAGGTCCGCTCCCGTGTACATGCCGGCAATCACCTTCGTCCCGGTCCGACTCGAATAGAAGGCAATGAGCTGGCCGATCTCTTCGCCCGAGAATGTCCGCGCGTAGAAATCGGCATATTTCTGTTGATGCGCCGGCAGTCCGGCCTCGACATGTTTCCGGACGATTGGCTTGCCCGCCTCGACAATCGCCTCCAGCAGCCCCGGGTTTTGCTCGAACACGGCGGCGTCTTCCGAATTCTTCTTCAGCGCAGCATCGACGCCGGCTTCGAAGCCCCGCATGGCGATGTCGAGCAGCTTGTCGGTCGGATTGAGCAATCTCGCCAGGCGCAAGCTGCTGGCCGGAACCGCGGCAGGCGGCATTGCAACCCCGGGCGCCGCGGGCGCGGGATTGGCCCAGCCGATAAGGAGGGACATCAGCGCGAATTTGATCGGATTCAGCCGCATTGTTCCTCCCCGTTCGCCTGCGTTACTGTTCGCGGCGGTCTATGACTTCGTAATGGACCGCGCGTTCGTCGAAGCGATCGAGCACCGCCCGAGCCTGCAGCGGCACATGGCTGACGGAATAATCGTCTCCGACGAACGCCTTGATCGAGTCGAGGCTGTCGAACCACATCAAGGTCTGGAATTCGACCTCGTCGCCGAGTTCGCGCTTCATCAGGTCGATGTGGCGGAAGCCCGGGATCTTCCGCGCCTCGATGCCGGGAATGACCTCGGTGTGGA
>CBHTSV010000163.1:0-3232 GCA_966095215.1 uncultured Sphingomonas sp.
GGGCGCAAGGCGACCGTCACCGCGGTCGCTCCTCCGGGACGCTTCGGCAAGCTGGAGTTCAACGGCGACGGCAAGAAGGTCATCAGCTTCAAGGAGAAGCCCGCGGGCGACGGCGCACTGATCAACGGCGGCTTCTTCGTCCTCGATCCTTCGGTCCTCGACCTGATCGATGGGCCCGACACCGTCTGGGAGCAGGGTCCGCTCGAGCGGCTCGCCGAGATGGGCGAGCTCGCGGCCTATCGGCACGAGGGCTTCTGGCAGCCGATGGATACGTTGCGGGACAAAATCTACCTCGAAGGCCTCTGGGGGAACGGAGCTCCGTGGAAATGCTGGTGAGCGCGGACTCCTGGAAGGGCCGGAAGGTCCTCGTC
Organism: uncultured Sphingomonas sp.; assembly: GCA_966095215.1. Classification (GTDB taxonomy): domain Bacteria; phylum Pseudomonadota; class Alphaproteobacteria; order Sphingomonadales; family Sphingomonadaceae; genus Sphingomicrobium. The sequence continues at coordinate 372 of CBHTSV010000163.1, forward strand.
ACCGGCCATACCGGCTTCAAAGGTGGCTGGCTGTCGCTCTGGCTGCACCGGCTTGGCGCGGAGGTCACCGGCTTCGCGCTTCCGGCGCCGAGCGAGCCGAGCTTCTTCGAACAGACGCGCCTCGCCGAGCTGGTCCATCACGTCGAAGGCGACGTGCGTGATTTGACCGCCGTCGAAACCGTCATCGGCGAGACGCAGCCCGAGATGGTCTTCCACCTCGCCGCCCAACCGCTCGTCCGATACTCCTACGACGCTCCGGTCGAGACCTTCGCGACCAATGTCATGGGCACCGTCCATCTATTGGAGGCGTGCCGCAAGGCGGAGAGCGTGCGCGGCGTCGTCTGCGTCACCAGCGACAAGTGCTACGAGAACCGCGAGTGGCTCTGGCCCTATCGCGAGGCCGACCCCATGGGCGGCCACGACCCGTACAGCAGCAGCAAAGGCGCTGCCGAGCTGGTGATCTCGGCCTATCGCCGTTCATTCTTCCAGTCCGGAGCGAGGATCGCCTCGGTCCGCGCAGGCAATGTGATTGGCGGCGGCGATTGGGCGACCGACCGTCTCGTGCCTGACGTCATCCGCGCGCTCCTCGCCGGCCAGTCCCCGCAGATCCGTAACCCCGCATCGATCCGCCCATGGCAGCACGTGCTCGAGGCTCTCTCCGGTTATCTGATGATCGGCCAGCGCCTTCTCGACGGTCACGACTCGTCGGCCTGCGCATGGAATTTCGGCCCCTCGGACGACGACACACAGCCCGTTGGCTGGGTCGTCGAGCGGATGCTCGAGCAATGGCCAGGCAACATCCGCTGGGAGCAGCCGGGCGGGATCAAACCCCACGAGGCCGTGCTGCTGAAGCTCGATTCCAGCAAGGCTCGTACCGAGCTCGGCTGGCGCCCGCGACTCCGCCTCCAAGAGGCGCTCGCGAAGGTCATCGAATGGCATGGCGCGGTGGCCGCTGGCGAGGACGCCCGCGAGATCAGCCTGCGGCAGCTCGAACAATACGAAAGGTCTGGTGAAACCGTGGTGAGTGAGGCGCGCGCAGCATGAACGTGATGAGTCAATTTTCTGAGCTGCGGTCGCTTGCGGGCCAGAGCGATGAAGCGGAGTTTCGCAAGCTCATCCTCGACCTCGTCGGTGAGTATGCGCGTCGTCATCACGCGCCCAAAGCGTTCGTTCCGGGTGAAAGCGCGGTCCCCGTCTCCGGGAAGGTCTACGGTGCCGAGGACATGCAGAAGCTCGTCGATTCCACGCTGGACTTCTGGCTGACAACGGGCCGGTTCAACGCCGAGTTCGAGGAGAAGCTGGCTGCTCGCATCGGCGCCCGCCACGCGCTGACCACCAATTCAGGCTCCTCGGCCAATCTCCTCGCGCTCTCGTCGCTGACCTCGCATTACCTGCGCGACGAGGCGCTGAAGCCCGGCGACGAGGTCATCACGGTCGCGACCGGCTTCCCGACGACGGTCAACCCGTCGCTCCAGTACGGGCTCGTGCCGGTCTTCGTCGACGTCGACATCCCGACCTACAACATCAGGCCGGACATGATCGAAGCGGCGGTCACCGACCGCACGCGAGCGATCATGATCGCCCACACGCTCGGCAACCCGTTCGACCTCGGCGAGGTCATGCGGGTGGCCGAGAAGCACAATCTCTTCGTCGTCGAGGATTGCTGCGACGCTCTCGGCGCGACCTACGACGGGCACCACGTTGGCACCTTCGGCCATATCGGGACTTTGAGCTTCTACCCGGCCCATCACATCACGATGGGCGAGGGCGGGGCCGTGTTCACGGACAAGCCGCGCCTCAAGCGCGTCATCGAATCGATGCGCGACTGGGGCCGCGACTGCTGGTGCGCGCCGGGCATGGACAACACCTGCGGCAAGAGGTTCTGCCGCAAGCTCGGCGACCTGCCGATGGGTTATGACCACAAGTACACCTACACCCACTGCGGCTATAATCTGAAGATCACCGACATGCAGGCCGCGGTCGGCGTGGCCCAGCTCGACCGGCTCGACGACTTCATCGCCGCGCGCCGCCGCAATTTCGATCTTCTGACCGAGCAGCTGAAGCCCTTCGAGGACCGCATCATCCTGCCGCAGGCGACGCCGAACAGCGACCCCTCCTGGTTCGGCTACCCGATCACTCTACGCGAGGACGCGCCGATCAGCCGCGACGAGCTGGTCCGCCACCTTGACCTGCATCGGGTCGGGACGCGCCTGCTGTTCGGCGGAAGCCTCGTCCGCCAGCCCTACATGCGCGGCCGCAACTACCGCGTCGTCGGCGAGCTCACCAACGCCGACATCGTCACCGAACGGACCTTCTGGATCGGTCTCTATCCGGGTCTTGGACCCGACCACATCGGCTACGCCGTCGAAAGGATCAGCGAATGTCTTTCGCGCTAGTCAACACGAAGAACGCCAAGCCGCTCGACGACGTCGGGCCGCTCTCGATCGACTTCAGCCGCTTCGCGTCGCTGAAGGGCGAGTTCGAGGCCGAGGGCCTCAACCAGATCGAGATGGCGGCCGAGGCGATCTGGGCCGCCCGGCGCGGTCTCGACTATCTGGTGAAGATCGGCGGCTGTGAGGCCAAGTCGGACGTCGAATACCTGCAGAAGCTCGGCATCCGCAGCCTGGTGGCGCCGATGATCGAGAGCCCCTTCGCCATGTCGAAGTACATGGGAATGCTGCCGGACGGCGCGTTCCACCACGTCGGCGTGACTATCGAGACCTTCCATGCCGTCGACCGGATCGAGGAAATCCTCGATGCCGGCACCAAGCTGACCAACGTGACGATCGGCCGGTCGGACCTGACCTCCTCCTTCGGCGGAAGCAGCACGAACTGCCCGCAGACGCTTGAGAAGACGCTCA
>CBHTSV010000164.1:0-2573 GCA_966095215.1 uncultured Sphingomonas sp.
CGGGCATAATCTGCTGGTGGAGATCGATGACCCGAAGCTGGTGGGGGCCCTGACGGCTGGCTCGAGCGTCGATCTGGGCAGCGAACAGACCTTCTTTTTCCCGCGGCTCGGCGGCAATCCGCTCGATCGGCGTCTGTCGGAGCTCGGGGAGGGAGCGAAGCTGCGCCTCGCTGCATCGCATTTGAGCGACGGCCGCACCGGCCAATTGCTTGTCCGGCTGGTCGAGCGTGGAGGCAGCGTCGAGGTACTGACTCACCACACGCTTCGCCGGAGCCCGGAGCCGGTCGTGCAGTTCCTTCGCTCGGGCGGAGTGCGGACGTATCGCTACGAGCATCCGAAAGAGCTGCCGATGCACGCCAAGTTCATCCTTGCGGAGGATGGGGGGCGGCGTTGGTCGGCATTCGGAAGCTACAATCTCTCGCGCACGTCGCGATGGCTAAATCAGGAGCTGCTGATGTTTTCCGACGATCCGCAGCTGTGGGATGCGCTCGACCGGCGCTGGGGCGAGATCATGGCCGAACCATGGGTGAAGGCGTGAGCGACCACCCGCTCAACATTTTGATGATCGACTCCCATGCGGAGATCGAGCGCGGTGGCGCGATCCAGTGCGCGCGGCTGGCGGCGGCCCTGGCCGAGCGGGGGCACAGGGTCGCCTGCGTGTTCGACGAGGCCCGGGACACGTCGGAGCGGACCGGCACGGAGTGGCGGCGTTTGACGAACGCAGGAGTGGAGCTGCTCCGGCGGCCGCTGCTCAGCCCTTCCGCAATGCGCAAGTTTCGAGAAACTCTCGCCGTGCTCGGGCCCGACATCGTCCACACGCACAAGAACAAGGCACTCTATTTCCTCGCCGGAGCGACGCTGAACCGGCGAAGCTTCGGCTGGATCGCCAACCGCGGGACCGAATATTCGCTGCTGCGCGAGCCTCCGGCCTGGGCGATCCACCGATACTGGGTCGACCGTATCATCCCGGTCGCCGATGCGGTGAAGGAGCAGCTGATCCGCGACGGAATTCCCGAGCGCAAGCTGCGCACGATCTACGGCAGCTTCGACGTCCATCGCTTCGACCCAGCGACGAGCGGCGATGCGATGCGCGCCGCATGGAACGTGCCAGCGAGTGCACCCCTCATCGGAATGGCGGCTTCGTTCAGGAGCCGGAAGAAGGGGCAATCGGATTTCCTGGAAGCTGCTGCCCAGCTGTTGCGTGAACGGCAGGACGCCTATTTCGTGCTCGCCGGTGACGGTTCGCCCCAACATTCGAAGCATCTGGCCAGCCAGCTCGGGATCGCCGACCGCGTGCGCTTTCCCGGGTTCGTGACGGACATGCCGGCGGCGCTCGCGGCGATGGACGTGGTGGTTTGTGCGTCGACCCGTGGGGAGGGACTGACGGGGTCGGTGCGCGAGGCGCTCGCCATGGCTCGCCCGGTGGTCTCGACCGACGTTGCGGGCAATCGCGAGCTTGTCCGGGCTGGAGAGACGGGCCTGCTTACACCCGCAAAAGACCCGGCGGCGCTGGCCCAGGCGATGTTGCGTCTGCTCAACGATCGCGACGAGGCCGCGAAGCTCGGGGCCGCGGGCCGGAAGCTCGTGCTCGAACTCTGCACGGACGAAGCGCGTGGAACGAAGGTGGAACAGCTCTATCGCGAGCTTCTCGCGGAGCGGGCCCGCTGATCACTCGAGCGCGGGGGTCTCGGAGTCTTCGAGCAGTGCGCGCTCGGCGCTGACGGGTAGGTGCTTCCGCGGTCTGACGCGGCGGTACTCGGTCAGGAGCTGAAGGATCAGCGTGAACACGGTCGCCCCGAATCCAAGCACGAAGGCGAGTGCGGCGCCAATCACCCCGAGCTTCCACGACAATGGCGCGACGAGGATGAAGAAAGTCGCGGTGCCCACGAGCCGCGCTTTGAGCGGCGCATCGGGCCGGTCCAGTGCATAGAGCATGGGCGGCAGCGGGAAGCTCAGCACGCCCATCAGCGGGACCGCCAGAAGGACCATCAGGACGGGATAGGCGTCGACAAACTCCTTGCCGAACAGCAGCACCACGAGCGGCCGTCCGGCGATTAGCAGAAGGAGGACGGCGAGCAGCGCAATGCCGCTTGCGAATGCGGAAGCTCGCAGCATCAGGTTCCACGGCTTCTTCGTGCGAACATCCATCCGCATGATCTCGGGATAGAAGACCTTGGCGAGCTGGTCGGCCGGCTTCTGCGCCGCATCGGCAAGGGTCGAGCCGACCCTGAAGAACGCCGCTCCGGTCGGCCCGAGGAGAGCCCCGACGACAAGCCGCGCGATGGGGCTCCACGCTGCCATCACACTGGCGGTCAGGTTGACGTGAATGGCAAAGCGCCAGGCGCCGGGCAACGTGGTGGGCTTCAGCGTCGGGCGAATGCCTTCGAGCAGGCCGCGGCGCCTCAATTCGCGCCATGCGAGGAACCAGAAGAAGAGGTCCGCGCCGAGATCCGTCACGTACCAGATGGCGACATATGCCGCGAACGGAGCATGCAACACGAACGCGATGGTCGTCAGGATGACGCGGCCGATGGGACTTACCGTGCCCTGCCAGCTGATGAGGTCGAACCGGT
>CBHTSV010000165.1:0-4945 GCA_966095215.1 uncultured Sphingomonas sp.
CGCGATGTAGTCCGCGCCTCCGGCAAAGGTTGCGCTCGCCTTGACGAGCCGCGCGATCGAATAGCGCTTGCCGTGCGCCTGCTTCCGCCGCCACCAGCGTCGCGCCTGCTCGCGCGTCATCGAACCCTTCGCCTGTTGCAGCGCCGCTGCCCCGAACCGTTCGTAGCGGTCCGGATCGGCCTCGACGAGCGCGTCGGGCCGGCTCAGCCGCTCGGCACGAAGCTCGGCGTGGAAGGTCTGCCTGAAGGCGAGCTTCCAAAGCTCCTCGACGCTCGCCTCCGGTGCCAGCGGCCGGGTCCAGCCGAGCAGCGTCGTCGCGGCATGGCTGACGATCTGGATCATGCGTCCGGCCGCCGCTTCGTCCGTGCTCCACACCAGCCGCGTCGGCTGGGCGAACCGCGCCGCCGTCGACACAGTCCAGGCCTCGGGCGAGCATTCATGATCGAAGTCCGCCTCGCTCAGCACCGCATATTTCGACACCAGTCCGCCATGCTCGAAATAGAAGACGTTGGGCGGGATTAGCCGGTTCGCGGCCGCGAGCCAGCGCTTGTCGTAGGCTGAGGGATAATCCGACACGATCAGGTAGAAATCGAGCATCAGGCCTTGGAGCTGCTTCAGGCGCAGGCATGACCCGTAGAACAGCACCGCCTGGCTCGCCGCCCCGTGCCTGGCCGCGATCGCTTCGGCCATCGCGCTAACCTGCGCCTCCACCGGAAGACACAACTCTTCGGAGACGAGCTGCTTGAGCTCGGTCATGACGCGAAGACTAGGCCGCCAGCTTGACGAAGGACAGCGGCTGCGCGGGCCTCAGGTGGATCGGCCGCCCGCTCGTCGCGCGGAACGTCTCGCCGTCGAGGATCACGTCGGAGCTTTCGCCCTCGATGGTGATCGCATGCGCCTCCTGGAAATGGACCCCCGGCAGCGTGGCATGGCCGAGCTTGCCCACGATGGTCGCGCCGAGCGCGCGGAGAAGTGAGGTTGGGTGCTCCTCGATCGCGAGAAGCTTCAGCGGTCCGCCGCGTCTTTCTCCCATGTCGAAGGACAGGAGCAGCCTTTCGAGGGTCGTGACCGCGAGCAGCGAGAAGCGTCCGCTGATTTCGCTGTCCTCCTCCCGAAGAGAAATCTGCACCGGCTGCGGATCGGGGGGCAGGAACTTCGCCTTGGCCTTCAGAAGCACCTTCGCGAACGCGGCAAGGGCCGTCAGGACGTGCGCAATGCTGTTCGGCAGTCCGAGCGGGTAGATCTTGTCGCGGCAGTAGATCATCGTCTCCGCCAAGCCCGCGCCGCCGAGGAACATGCCGATCACCGGCATCGCCTCTTCTTCCCCGTGGCGAAGCGCGATCAGCTCGCGCGCGACGACGTAAGGTTCGAGGTCGCCCTGCGCGACTTCGATCAGCTTCTTGAGCGCTTCGATCGGGTCGCCCCGCGCGCCGAGATCCAGCGCGATGAGGTTGGTCTTGCCGCTCGGAAGCACCGCGACGGGCGGCGGGCCGTCGCCGAAATAGCCGCCGTTGTGCAGCTCGGTCAGCGCGGCCTGCACCGTCCCGTCGCCGCCGTTGATGGCGAGCACCTTCGGCCGAACTCGGGCGATGACTTCCATCGCGTGGCCGATCTGGTCGGCATGCTCGACCTCATAATGGAAGATGTCGGGGTGGTCGGCGCAGAATTCGCGGATTCGCGGCAGTTGGGCGAGATTGCCCGTCGATCTGGGGTTGCTCAGCAGAGCGATGCGCGGCCGGTGCTTGTGCCTGCATGACGCCGGATCGCCCGCCGGGCAGATCTCTGCCTCGGGCGCCGTCACGTCAAAGCTGCCGCGCGTTTTCAACATGCATTCACCGGCCGGTTCGCTATAGGCACATTGAACGGTTGCTTCCGTGTGCCGCGGTTGCATCCGTCCGGTGTGGAATGTCGGCTGCGTTTGCGGCCAAATCATGGTGCTGGGACGACGAAAACTTGCGCGAAGCAGCCCTGATCGACCGCTATCTCGCCCGCTCCATCGCCGTGCCCTTGTTCGGCTCGCTGGTCCTCGCGGCGATGCTGCTCGTCCTCGACAAGATGCTGCGGCTTTTCCAGTACGTCGTCGATGCCGGTGGTCCCGTCAGCGTCGTCTGGCGGATGCTCGCGAACCTGCTCCCAGAATATCTCTCGCTCGGGATTCCGATCGGTCTGATGCTCGGCGTGCTCCTCGCCTTCCGCAAGCTCGCGATTTCATCCGAGCTGGACGCGATGCGCGCCATCGGACTCAGCTTCGGCCGGATGCTTCGCGTGCCCTATTTCTATGCAGTGGCCCTGATGATCATCAACATCGGCATCGTCGGCTATCTCGAGCCCTACACCCGCTACCGCTATCAAGGTCTTCGCTTCGACCTCAATAGCGGAGCGCTCGGCGCCGCAGTGAAGGTCGGCGAGTTCAACCGCCTCGGCAAGCACCTGACGCTGCGCATCGAGCGGAGCGAGAACAAGGGCACGCAGCTCCACGGAATCTTCGTCCAGATGACCGACAGCAAGGGCATGTCCGTCGCGGCCACAGCCGAGCACGGGCGCTTCCTGTCGACCGACGATCCCAACATGATCCTGTTCCGCCTCGACAAGGGCCGGCTCGTCCAGGACTCGCCGAAATTCTCGACGCCGCGGACCTTGGCCTTCGACAGCTACGACCTTCCGGTCAGCCTGCCCGTGATCGAGCAGTTCCGAACGCGCGGCGGATCGGAGGCGGAGGAGCTCTACATGCATGAGCTGTGGCGCCTCGGTTACGGCGGCGGAGCGACCAGCGAGAAGCAGAAGCTGATGGCCCAGGCGACGCTGAACTTCCGCCTGGTCGAGATCGTAATGATGCTGATGCTCCCGCTGCTTGCACTGTCCCTCGCGGTGCCGCCCAAGCGGAGCACGTCGGGCCTCGGCATCTTCGTCGGAATCCTGGTCGTCGTCGCCTATCACAAGATCAACCAATATGCCGACCAGGCGGCCGCGCAGGGCCGGATCGAACCGCTGCTGGCCTTCTGGGTCCCATTCGCCTTCTTCTGCGCGCTGATCCTGTGGATGTACCACACGCTCGCGCACAAGCCCGGCGGACAGCCGATCGGCGCGCTCGAGCGCTTCTTCGCCAAGAGCGCGAAAACCGTCCGCGGCATGCTTCCGAAGCCGCGTGAAGCATGATCAACCTCAGCTTCTTTCCGTCGCGGCGGCTCGCTTTCTACATGGTGCGCCTGTTCCTGACGCGGAGCATCGCGGTCCTCTTCGCGCTCGTCCTCATCCTGATGACTCTCGATCTCCTCGGCGAGTCCGGAAAGATCCTTGCGGTCCCCGGCAATGGCGACGCCGAGCTGTGGCGCTACGTGAGTCTCCGCATCCCGCTGCTCGTCTCGCGCTTCCTCCCCTTCTCCGTCCTGCTCGGCGCTCTGATCGCCTTTGTCGGCCTCAACCAGAATAGCGAGGTCGTCGCAATGAAGGCCGCCGGCCTCTCCGCGCACCAGATCCTGGCGCCGCTCGTCGTCGCGAGCATCGGCATCGCCGCCGCCTTGTTCGTCTTCAACGAGACGGTCGTCGTTAAGGCCGGGCGTGTCGTCACCGCCTGGTCTGACAATGACTACAAGCCGGTGCCACCCGACAGCGGTGTGTTGAGCGACGTCTGGCTGTTGAACGGCGACGACCTGATTCGCGCCGGCCTGGTCGCGGGGCGGCCGCCGACCCTCCACGCCGAGCGAGTCAGCATCTACGACCGCGAGGGCGGCGTGCTCCAGCGCGTCATCCAGGCGGATCGCGCAACGCCGCAGCCGGGCAACCGCTGGATGCTAACGGGCGTCACCATCTACGACGCGACGATGAACGTGGTTCGCCGAGTCCCAGAGCTCGAGGCTATGGACGGGATCACGCAGAACCAGCTCACCCTCGCGAAGGTGAATCCGGACCAGCTCGATTACTGGCTCCTGAAGCGGCGCATCGCCGAGCTCGAGGCAGCGGGGCGACCGGTCGAGGAGGCGAAGGCCGGCCTCGATCACAAGATTTCGGGGCCGCTTTCGACCCTTCTCATGCCGCTGCTCGCCGCGGTCGCCGCCTTCGGCCTCGCGCGCTCCGGCCAGGTGATGATGCGCGCCGTCGCCGGGATGGCGCTCGGATTCGCCTATTTCGTCGCGGACAATTTCAGCCTCGCGATGGGCAATGCCGGCGCCTATCCGCCGCTCATCGCCGCCTGGGCGCCGTTCCTGCTGTTCCTGCTGATCGGCGAAGCGGTGCTCGTGAGGACCGAAGAATGATGCGCGCAGCGACTGCCGAGGCAGTCGTGAGCACATCATTTACTCTGGCAGAGACTCGCCCGACCCGCCTAGCTCTGCCGGGAAGTCCTTCAGCTTCGGCAGCCCGTCGCGGATCCGCAGCACCGTCTCCTGGTAATTGACGTGCACCGCCGGAGCGAAGTCGAGGTCCGGAAGCATCGCCGAATGGACGTCGATCATTCCGATGCTCGGGTGGTTGATCAGCACCTGCCCGCCGCAATTGGCGCACTGGCGCCGGTCGGAGAAGTCAGTCTTGCTATGGCCTTTGAGCAGCTCCTCGCCGCTCGTGATGTGCACCGAGTCCTGCGGCCACAAAGTGAAGCCGCGCAGCGGCGCTCCCGACATGCTTCGGCATGATTGGCAATGGCAGTAGCCCTGCGCCGCCGGTGCGCCGCAGACCTCCACCTTCACCTGCCCGCAAAAGCACTGGCCTTTGTGGACCTGCTGCGCCTGGGGTTCATGGGTCTGGACTTGCGTTGCCACGGGGACTTCTCCTCTGAAAACTGTCGGAGGCCTTTTAGCCTGCGGCCCGCAACGGCTGATATGACCCGCTGACCGGAACTATTGATTGGCACGCCGCCGCCGGGCCGCCGGTGGGCGCAAGAAAGGGGGCCGCCCCCCGTCACTGAGCGGCCCATCGTTCGCTTCAGATCAGGACGTCGTTGTTAACCACG
>CBHTSV010000166.1:0-4083 GCA_966095215.1 uncultured Sphingomonas sp.
GGCCCGCCGCTGGTGAAAGCGGCGACGGGCGAGGAGATCAGCGCCGAGGATCTCGGCGGCGGCGACCTCCACGCCAAGAAGAGTGGCGTCGTCGACCATCTCGCCGAGAATGACGAGCATGCGCTGACGATCGTCCGCGACATCGTTTCCACTTTGAGTTCCCCGGGGGAGGCCGGGGCCCAGGTCGTGCAGCGAGAACCACGTCCGCCGCTATATGACCCGGAAGAGCTCTACGGAATCATCCCGCAGGACGTGCGCGAGCCCTACGACGTGCATGAAGTGATCGCGCGCATCGTCGACGGCTCCGAGCTGCACGAGTTCAAGCCGCTCTACGGTTCGACGCTGGTCTGCGGCTTCGCCCACATCTGGGGCATCCCGGTCGCGATCCTCGCCAACAACGGCATCCTGTTCAGCGAGAGCGCGGTCAAAGGCGCGCATTTCATCGAGCTCGCCTGCCAGCGCCGCACGCCGCTCCTGTTCCTGCAGAACATCTCCGGCTTCATGGTCGGCGGCAAGTATGAGGCGGAGGGCATCGCCAAGCACGGCGCGAAGCTGGTCACCGCCGTCGCCACCGCCAGCGTGCCCAAGATCACATTGCTCATCGGCGGCAGCTTCGGCGCCGGCAATTACGGCATGGCGGGCCGCGCTTACTCGCCGCGCTTCCTGTTCACCTGGCCTAACAGCCGCATCAGCGTGATGGGCGGCGAGCAGGCTGCGTCGGTGCTCGCGACCGTCCACCGCGACGCCGACAAGTGGACGCCCGCGCAGGCGGAGAAGTTCAAGCAGCCGATCCGCGACGATTACGAAGCGCAGGGCAATCCTTGGCACGCGACCGCGCGGCTGTGGGACGACGGGATCATCGACCCCGTGCAGACCCGCGATGTGCTGGGGCTGGCGCTCGCCGCAACGCTGAACGCGCCGATCCCGGACCGGCCGCAGTTCGGCGTGTGCCGGATGTGACGACCCCATCAGGCCGTCACCCTGAACTTGTTTCAGGGTCCATTCTCGTGAAGGGCAGAGTGGTCTCAGAAATGGATGCTGAAACGAGTTCAGCATGACGGAATACGAAGCATGCTGAAGTCCCTCCTCATCGCCAACCGCGGCGAGATCGCGTGCCGTGTGATCCGCACGGCGCGGCGGCTCGGCATCCGGACGGTCGTGGTCTATTCGGACGCCGACGCCAAGGCGCTGCACGTGCGCATGGCCGACGAAGCTGTGCACATCGGCCCGAGCCCGGCGCGCGAGAGCTATCTCGTCGGCGACAGGATCATCGAGGCGGCGAAGCAGGCCGGCGCGGAGGCGATCCACCCGGGCTACGGGTTCCTTTCAGAAAACGCCGACTTCGCGGAGGCAGTGATCGACGCAGGTCTGATCTGGGTGGGGCCGAAGCCGGACAGCATCCGCGCCATGGGCCTGAAGGACGCGGCGAAGAAGCTGATGGCGGAGGCGGGCGTTCCGGTGACACCCGGCTATCTTGGCGAGGACCAGGACCCGAAGAGTCTCAAGGGGGAGGCGGACGCCATCGGCTATCCGGTGTTGATCAAGGCCGTTGCGGGCGGCGGCGGGAAGGGCATGCGCCGCGTCGATGCCGCCAAGAATTTCGACGATGCCCTCGAGAGTGCCAAGCGTGAGGCGGCGAGCGCGTTCGGCGACGAGCGCGTGCTGATCGAGAAATACATCCTTTCGCCGCGCCACATCGAGGTGCAGGTCTTCGGCGACAACCACGGCAATGTCGTTCACCTGTTCGAGCGCGACTGCTCGCTCCAGCGCCGGCATCAGAAGGTGATCGAGGAAGCCCCTGCGCCCGGCATGGACGCGGAGACCCGCGAGGCGGTGTGCGGCGCCGCAGTGCGCGCGGCCAAGGCGGTGAACTACGAGAACGCCGGCACGATCGAGTTCATCGCCGACGCGTCCGAGGGCCTGCGCGCCGACCGCATCTGGTTCATGGAAATGAACACGCGGCTGCAGGTCGAGCATCCGGTGACCGAGGAGATTACCGGCCAGGACCTCGTCGAATGGCAGCTCCGCGTCGCGTCAGGCGAGAAGCTGCCGAAGAAGCAGGACGAGCTGTCGATCAACGGCCACGCGGTCGAAGCGCGGTTGTACGCCGAGGACCCGGCGAAGGGGTTTTTGCCGAGCGTTGGAAGGCTCGAGCATTTCGAGCTCGGAGAGGAAGGTCGCATTGAAACCGGGGTCGAGGAAGGTGACGCGATCTCGTCCTTCTATGACCCGATGATCGCCAAGCTCATCGCCACCGGCGGCGATCGCGACGAGGCGATCGACGAGCTTGCTGCGATCCTCGACGGCATCAAGGTGTGGCCCGTCAGGACCAACGCAAATTTCCTGATCCGAGCCCTTGCTCTCACTGAATTCAGAATGGGAAATGTCGATACCGGTTTGCTTGCCAAGCACGCCGAAGGTCTCATTGAGAAACATGTTAGCGATGCAGCCTTGCTAGCCGCTGTAAGCTGGCGAGCTGAAGAGTTCATGGAAGCCGAATTCGACGGCGATTTCGAGGTTTCGCCGGCTGGACTTTTCGGGTTCAGGCTCAACGCCGCAAGGGTGCCCGCGAGTATTAGCTTCGCCGCCGATGGCGAGAACCACACTGCCGAGTTGCGGCCAGTTCACCAAGGCGGCGATTGGACATGGGACCTCAGGATCGACGGCCGATCTGAATTTGATGACGTCGACGGACTGCCGACGACTCACGGCGCGGCTTCTGAAGATCCATACGAAGGTCCAATTCAGGTTTTCTCCCACGGTAGTGCCGTTGAGTTCAGTTTCGCGCCTTCCCGCGGTACCGGCACGACGCACGGCATCCACGACGGCGAGATCTAAGCGCCGATGCCGGGGAAGGTGACGGCGGTCGAGGTTTCGCAAGGCGAAAAGGTTGTCAAGGGACAACGCTTGCTCACCCTGGAAGCGATGAAGATGGAGCATGCGCTGACCGCTCCGTTCGATGGAACCGTCGCCGAACTCTCCGCTGTCCCCCAGGCGCAGGTCACCGAGGGCCAGCTGTTGGTGCGGATCGAGCCTGAACCAACGGACGGCTAATGGGTTGAAACGGCAACAGGAGGCCAAGCCCATGCGTCCGATGCTTTTCGTCACCGCCGCTTTCGCCGCGGCTCTCGTGGCGCCGCTTGTTGGCTGCATGACGGCTCGCGAGCCGGCGGGAGGCCCGCCGATGCCGCTCATCAACGCGAGCGGCCGATCGATCGGCACCGTCCGCGCCTGGCAGACGAGGGGCAGCGTCAGCTTCCACGTCGAGGCGGCAGGCCTTCCGCACGGCGTCCACGGCATCCACGTCCACAGCGTCGGGCGCTGCGACCCTCCCGATTTCGCCAGCGCCGGGTCGCACTGGAACCCGCTCGGCAAGAAGCACGGCATGAACAATCCGGCCGGCCCGCACGCCGGTGACCTGCCGAACGTCGAGGTTGCCGCGAACGGCGCGCTGGCCGCGACGGTGACTTTGCCCGGCGCGAGCCTCACTGCGCCGCCGGGCACTCCAGGAGCGCTGATCGACGCGGACGGTGCCGCGCTCGTCATCCATGCCCAGGCCGACGATTATGTGACGGATCCGAGCGGCAACAGCCGGGCCCGTATCGCCTGCGCGGTGATCACTCCAACGCCCGAAATCCGCTAGTCGCCGAAGCTTCGGAACGGTGGAACTCGCCTCCGCGTTTGTGCGCGTGACCGAAGAGGAGTGTGCGTGATGGCAGACAATCGAAGCAATCGCGGCGGGCGCGACCGCGGCCAGGTGGCCGGCGGACAGGGTTATGAGCTCGGCTATTTCGCCAGGAAGCACGGCATCAGCCGCGACCAGGCGCGGAGCCTCATCAATCGCATCGGCAACGACCGCGCCAGGCTCAACGCAGCGGCGCAGAAGCTGAAAGGCTGAACCATGGCCAAGCAAGGAGCGACCCGCGGCAGCAGCGGGAACAAGCGCAGCCGCGGCGGAGCCGGCAAGGCGTCGAGCGGCAGCGGCTCGAGCAAGGGCGCCGGTAACAAGGGCGGCGGAAGCCGGAGCGGAACGACCGCGCGCCGCTGAATGCGCAAGGTGACCTACGGCGGGGCGAGCAGCCT
>CBHTSV010000167.1:0-4868 GCA_966095215.1 uncultured Sphingomonas sp.
AAACGGGACAATAAGGACCAGCGGGGGGAAGCGAAACTTTCAGCCATGGCAGAACAGACTCTTTCCGCACGCCTCGTCGAGATCGAATCGATGCTCGACCGCTCGCGCCGCCGCTTCGAGGAAGGCACCCGCCTCGTCGAAGAGGCTCACAAGCTCCTCGCCGACATCCAGCAGGCGATCATCGGCTCTCCGCGCACCGTGTCGCCCGAGGACAGCGAGGAAGCCGCTTCCAAGCTGCTCGCGTCGCTGAAGGCTAGCGGCGGCGACATGCCGGCGACGCTTTGCGGCGGGCGCCTGTCGGTCGACCAGGTGCAGCGGCTGATCCGCATCGATGGTCACCCGATCGGCATCACCGAGATGGAATATCGCGTGCTCGAGCTGCTGGCCTTCGCGCGCAACAATGTCGTGACGCGGGCCATGCTGCTGAAGCACCTGTACCGCCGTGCGGACGACCAGCCGCAGCCCAAGATCATCGACGTGTTCATTTCGAAGCTGCGCAAGAAGCTCCGCAATGCGAGCGGCGGCGCCGAGTTCATCGAGACGATCCCGCAGCGCGGCTGGATCCTGCGGGACATCGACGCGACCAGCGGGGCTTGAGTTCGCGAATGTCACCCCAGCGAAGGCTGGGGTCCATGCCAGGCCGAAACGCTTTAGTTCAGAGACATGGATGCCAGCCTTCGCTGGCATGACGAGGGCGAATTTTACCTTTTGTTAGCCTTGCGCCGGTTAGCCCGGTGCAATGCAGAATCCGCTTCCACGCTCGGCGCCGAGTCCTGTTCCGCAGGCGCATACGGAAGTGCTCTCGCGCCTTGCCTGCGTCCGGCATGCGCTGCGTCTCGTCGAACCATATGGTGGCGGGCCTGCACCCGATGCTGAAAGCGATGACGCGATAGCGGCTGCATGGGATGCGGCCGACGAGACGAAACGCCGCCGATTCGATACTCGCTCGCGTCAACTGGTCGGCGCGACCGCTGCCGGGATGGACGCGCTGATGAAAGAGGCTCGGCCCAACGTCGAGGCGAGCGCTGCGCTGGTCGAGCAGATCCGTCGCGAGCTTTGCGACGTCGCTCGCGTCATTCTCGACTAGGCGGATCCCAAAGCCTTCGGAGTCGCGGGGTCCGAGCCCCACTCCGCCCAGCTGCCGTCGTAGAGCTTGTTGGCATCGTTGCCGAGCAAATGCGCGGCGAAGATCAGCGAGATTGCGGTGACTCCCGATCCGCAGCTGGCGGTGAACGGCTCGACCGGATCGATGTCCGCCTCGGCAAACAGGCGCCGCATCTCGTCGCGGCTCCGGAAGGTGCCATCCTCATTGTAGAGCGAGCCGAACGGCAGGTTGCATGCGCCGGGGATGTGGCCGGGCTCGACTCCGGGGCGCGGATCGGCCTCGGTGCCTTCGAACCGGCCCTTGCCGCGGGCGTCGAGGAGCGCAGTGCGGACCTCGCCGGCGAGTATCTGCTGCTTGGTGACGATTTCGTCGCGCCGCTCCCGCGCGTCGAAGCAAGCGGGAAGGAATTGCAGCTCGCCGGCTTCCGTCGGGCGGCCTTCGGCGATCCATTTCTGGAAACCGCCGTCGAGGATGGCGACATTCCGTGCGCCGTAGTGGCGGAGCATGAACCACCCTCGGGCGGCGGTGCGGACCGGCGAATTGTCATAGACGACGATGCGGTCGTCGAGGTGGATGCCGAGCAGTTCCATCGCCTGGCCGAAGTGCTCGGCGCTCGGGAGCATGTGCGGCGCCGGGTTCGACTGGTCGCTGAGCTCGTCGATGTCGAGGAAGCGCGCGCCGGGGATGTGCGCCTGCAGATATTCCTCGCGACCGCTGCGGCCGCTCGATGGCATGAACCAGCTGGAGTCGACGATTACGACATCCGGCTCGCCAAGGTGCTCGGCCAGCCATTCGGTGGAAACGAGCGATTCCATTTCGTCTAGATACGCTACACACAAGCGAGATGGCGACCCGGGATATCAAGCTTCATTCCAGCTGGCTGGAACCGCTGACCGGTGAATTCGCCGAGCCGTACATGGCCGACCTAAGGCGCTTCCTCCTCGAGGAGCGGGAGCGAGGCAAGAGCATCTTCCCAAAGGGCTCGGAATGGTTTCGGGCGCTCGACCTGACGCCGCTCGACAGGGTGCGCGTCGTGATCCTTGGGCAGGACCCGTATCACGGACCGGGGCAGGCGCATGGACTCTGCTTCTCCGTCCAGCCCGGAGTCCAGCCGCCGCCGAGCCTCGTCAACATCTTCAAGGAGCTGGAGAGCGACCTCGGCATCAAGCCCGCGCGACACGGCTTCCTCGAACATTGGGCGAGGCAGGGCGTGCTGCTGCTCAACAGCGTGCTGACGGTGGAGATGGGGCGCGCGGCATCACATCGCGACCGCGGCTGGGAGCGGTTCACCGACGCGATCATTCGGCAGATCAACGAGCGGCCGGAACCTGTCGTGTTCATGCTCTGGGGGAGCTACGCGCAGAAGAAGGCCGCGTTCGTGGACAGGTCGCGGCACCTCGTGCTGAAGGCGCCGCACCCCTCGCCGCTGTCAGCGCACAGCGGCTTTTTCGGCTGCCGTCATTTCTCGAAGGCCAATGCATTCCTTGAGAGCCGTGGTTTGAAGCCAATCGACTGGGCGCTTCCGGAACCCTAAGAAGCGCGCGCGATGGACACGACGCACCTCGGCAAGACGAGCGCCCTCCCCGCTTCTCCCGACGAGGCGGTGCTCGACTATGTGCCGAACCCGCGGCCGGGCGCGCTTTACCTTGTGCGGTTCACGGCGCCGGAGTTCACCTCGCTCTGCCCCGTGACGGGTAAGCCGGACTTTGCGCATCTGGTGATCGATTATGCACCCGGCGAGACGATCGTGGAGAGCAAGAGCCTGAAGCTCTTTCTCGGATCATTCCGCAACCATTGCGGCTTCCACGAGGACGTGACCGTCGGAATCGGCCAGCGGCTGACGGACGAGATGAAGCCCAAGTGGCTGCGGATCGGCGGCTATTGGTATCCGCGCGGAGGGATGCCGATCGATGTCTTCTGGCAATCCGGACCGCCGCCCGAGGGGCTGTGGCTGCCCGACCAAGGCGTCCCGCCGTATCGTGGCCGGGGATAGGATCGCGGTCCTCGGCGCCGGCTCAGTCGGCTGCTTTATCGGCGGCTGCTGGCAGGCGGCAGGCCTGCCGGTCACCTTGATCGGCCGGCCGAAGATCGCGCACGACATTCGCGAACATGGGCTGACGCTGAGCGACTATAGCGGATGGACGACTACCCTCCACGACGTCGATTACACCTGCGTTCCTGCCCCTCTGGCCGATGCCGACATCATTGCCCTGACCGTGAAAAGCGGCGCGACCGCGGACGCCGCGCGTGAGATCGCCGAGCATGGGCGTGAAGGCGCGCTGGTAGTCAGCTTCCAAAACGGGGTGAGCAACATCGACGTGCTCAGCCAGGAGCTCGGCGGCCGCTTTCGCGTCGTGCGGGGCATAGTGCCGTACAACGTCGCCTATCTGGGCGAGGGAAGATTCCACAAGGGCGTGGCGGGCGACCTCTACGCCGAGGACCGGCGGGACACTCGCGCACTAGCCGAGCAGATCGGCGGCGGACCCGGTGCGCTCAAGCTGTCGGACAAGATGCTCGGACTCGCCTGGGGGAAGCTGCTCGTCAACCTCAATAATGCAGTCAACGCGCTATCCGGCCGAACGCTGGTCGAGGAGCTGCGCGAGCGTGACTATCGGCGGGTCTTCGCCGCTGCGATGCGCGAAGGACTAAAGCTGCTCGCCCGCGCGAAGATCAGGCCGGCGACAGTCGGCGGCGTCGGTCCGCGCATGCTCCCGCTCGTCATCAATTCGCCTGACTGGCTGTTCCGCAACCTCTTCCAGAAGAAATGGAAGATCGACGCGAAGGCGCGATCGTCAATGGCGGACGATCTCGCCGCCGGCAGGAAGACCGAGATCGACTATATCAATGGGGAGCTTGTCGCGCTGGCTGACAGGCTCGGCGCCAAAGCGCCGTTCAACCGCAAGATCGTCGAGCTCATCCGCAGGGCCGAAGCGGGCGCGGAGCCCTGGGCTCCGGCCGCGCTCCGCCGAGAGGTGCTGGGCCGTTAGGTCGCCGCGACAGCCGCCTGCCGGCGCGTCCAGACGTAGAGGCCGATAATCGCTGCCGCGAACACGGCGATTCCGAGCGGTATCGCCGCTCCGAAATTCTCGACGACCGCGAGCGGGGCATCCTTGTTGGTCGCAGCCACGATCCCGGCAAAGATGACGCCGAACAGGCTTTCGCCGACGATCAGGCCGGTCGCCAGCAGCACGCCCATGCGCTGCGCATATTCCGGGCTCTGCGCGCGAACCGCCCACTTTTCGTAGAAGTAGCCGAGCAGCGCTCCGATCGGGATCAGCAGCGTCAGCGCCATCGGCAAATAGATGCCCATGCCCACCGCGAGTGGCGGGAGAGCGCCGCGCTTGGTCGCGCGCAGCACCTCGTCGACGATGACGACGACGACGCCGATGATCGCGCCCCAGCCGATCAGGGCCCAGTCCAGATTGCCGCCGAGCACGCCCTGCGCGATCGCTGAGATGAGCTGGGCCTGCGGAGCGGCGAGCGCCGTCTCCTTTGCCCCGGGCGCGCCCTGGAATGTGAACGCAGTGTTCAGGACGTCGAGGATGGGCGGGATAACGACCGAGCCGAAGATCACGCCGAGCACCAAAGCCACCTGCTGACGCCATGGCGTGGCGTCGACCAGCTGTCCGGTCTTCAAATCCTGGAGGTTGTTGTTCGAGATGGTCGCGACGCCGAACACGACGGCCGTCACGAACAAGGCGAAGGCGACGAGCGACTTCGACATGTCGCCGCTCGCATGCGGGAACAAAGCGGCGAGGATCAG
>CBHTSV010000168.1:0-7800 GCA_966095215.1 uncultured Sphingomonas sp.
ACGCGCATGAACTGGGCGAAAGCGCGGGCCGGCGCCGTGCCGCCCTGAAGCCCGGGAACCGGCCGGGCATTGTCCTTACCCATCCAGACCCCGGTGGTGATCCCGCTCGAAAAGCCGACGAACCACCCGTCCTTGTTGGAGCTCGTCGTGCCGGTCTTGCCGGCGACCGGCCGGCCGATCTGCGCTGCACGGCCGGTTCCGGTGAGGACCGCCGACTGCAGCAGGTCGGTCATCTCTGCCGCAACCCACGGGGCGACGAGCACCCGGTCGTCGCCCTGGTCGTGCTGATAAAGCAGGCGGCCGTCGGCCGTGACCACCTTGCGGATCCCGTAGGGCGTGATCGCAACTCCCTTGTTCGCCACCGAGGCGAAGGCGCGGGTCATTTCGATCAGGCGCACGTCGCTGCTCCCGAGCACCATCGACGGAAAGGTGGAGATGGGGGTCGTGATCCCGAAGCGGCGGGCCATGTCGGCAATGGTCGAAAAGCCGAGCTGAGCACCGATTTTCGCGCTGATAGTGTTGATCGAGCGCGAGAAGGCTTCGCGCAAGGTCACGGGCCCCAGGTTGGTGCGCGTGGAGTTTCGCGGACTCCAGCCGTTGATGGTCACCGGTTCGTCGACGATCGTGTCGGTCGGTTTCATGCCCGACTCGAGCGCAGTCAGGTAGACGAACAGCTTGAATGCGGAGCCGGGCTGCCGCTCTGCCTGCGTCGCGCGGTTGTAGATGGAATTCACATAATCTTTGCCGCCAACCATTGCGCGGACAGCGCCGTCGCGGTCGATGGACACGAGCGCGCCCTGCGTTCCGTCCGGAGTGTTCGCCCGGACCGCGCGGTCGGCCGTCACCTGCATCGACGGGACAAGCGTCGTCCAGACGTCAATCGGATCCGAGGTCTGGTCGATCAAGGCGTCGAGCTGGGGAAGCGCCCAGTCGGTGAAATAGCGGACGCTGTTGTTATTGGTGGTCTTCTCAATGCGGATCTTGGCGGGATCGACGCTCGCAGCGGCGCCCGCACTGATGAAGCCGTTGTCCGCCATCGTCTTCAGGACGACGCCCGACCGGTTGCGCGCTGCTTCGACGTCCGCGGTCGGAGAATAGCTCGATGGCGCCTTCACGAGACCCGCGATGATCGCCGCTTCGCCGAGGCTCAGGTGATCCGCTCCGTGCCCGAAAAACTTCCGCGATGCGGCGTCGATTCCATAGGCGCCGCCGCCGAAATAGACGCGGTTCAGATAGAGCTCGAGGATCTGATCCTTGCCGAACTTGCGCTCGAGCGCCAGCGCGAGGATCGCTTCCTTGATCTTTCGTCCGATGCTGCGGTTGTTGGTCAGAAAGATGTTGCGCGCGAGCTGCTGCGTGATCGTCGAAGTGGCGCGGACCCGGTGATTCTGGATGAGCGCACTGGCGACGGCGCGACCGATGCCGATCGGATCGACTCCCGGATGACTGCGGAACCGACGATCCTCGATGGCGATCATCGCGGCGCGCATTTCAGGCGGAATCTGATCGTACGACAGCCATTTGCCGAAGCTCGGCCCCAAGGAGACCAGCACCTGTCCATTGGCGGCGCGGACGCGAATCATCTGACCCAGGTCGTTGCGCTTGGTCAGTTCCGAGTAGCTCGGGAGATAGGCAGTGGCGACTGCAACGGCGACGACGAGCGCCAGCAGACCGAGGATCGCCGAATAGGCGACGGCCTTCAGGATGGACTTGAACGTCGAGCGCCGGGGTCCGGCAGCGGTGGGCGAACGGGCCATTCGCTCCGAGGCTTAGAAAGTCGCAGCCGAGGGGACAATAGGCGCTGTTGCGAGCCGCCCTCCGCTTTCGGCGGACGGGCCTGCTCTCAATATTTGCGGTTAGCCGGGAATTAACCCTGTCTTAGCTGTAGCCGATTAAAGCGGCCGAATGGCTGGCTCCAGGCTCTTTGCCCTCGGGTTCGCGATTGCATGCCTTGCGACTGCACCGGATCGCCCGGCGCAGGCGCAATGCCGTTTGTGCGAAACCCCGTCCACTGCGCCGAGCCAGCAGGAGAACGGCAAGCCGATCGAGCTGCAGATCGAGACCAGCCTCAACTTCGACCGGCTGATCCTGTCCAGTCCGGGGGACGGAATCGTGATGATCCGGCCCGATGGATCGAGCAGCGTGCATGGCGCAGTCGAGCAGGTCAGCGCCCGCGCAATGCCGGGAACCGCGACCATCCAGGGTGAGCCCGGACGCGCCGTGCGGATCGACTTGCCGCGCCACATCACGCTCTATTCGCTGAGCGGTGGCGAATTGACCTTCGATCAGGTCCAAAGCGACTTGCCCTCGCTTCCGCGGCTCGATTCGGCGGGGAAGCTGACGTTCCGATTCGGCGGACGGCTGACGGTCAGCGGCAACGCTGAAGGCGAGTATCGCGGCGACTTCCCCATCACTGTCGACTATCTCTGAAATCCCATCCGTTTTGGAGAAAACCCTAAGCTCACATTTACCAGTCCTTTTGGGGAAGGCGTAAGCGCGCTTGGTTAATGGATGCGCCACGGATGACCGGACCAGCGTCGGGCAGCCGGCTAGTGTGAACAAAGGGGAATCGAACGATGAACAAGTATCTCCGCATGGCGTCGCTCGGTGCGACGATCGCCGCGCTGACGCTCACGGCCACTCCGGCCGCGGCCTATGGCCTCGTCAACGCCAACCCGAATGCCACCGGGCACGTGAAGATCCTGCAGGGGCTGGTGCTCAAGAGCACGCAGAACCTCGACCTGGGAACGGTCGTCCTGGCCGGCTCGGGCACCTGGACCGCGACGGTGAGCATCGACCGGAGCAATGCCTTCAGCTGCGACGGCGGCAGCGGCAATGTCGTCTGCTCGGGCGCTCCGCAGCGGGCGATGTACAACGTCCAGGGTTCGAACAACGCTACGGTCACGATCGCATCGGGACCGGTGACGCTCAGCAACGGCACCAGCAACCTGACACTGACGCCGGACCACGCGGCATCGGTGCTGCTGACGAACTCGGGCGCGCCTGGCGTCGACTTCGGTGTCGGCGGGTCGGTTACCATCAGCAATACGACGCCGGATGGCGACTATACCGGCACGTTCGCGCTGACGGCCGAGTATCAATAAGCTTCGCGCCGCGGCCTGGCCGCAGCGTTTCGCGGAAGGGGTCGCCGGTTCCGGCGGCCCCTTCTTCTTTGTCCCATTTGATTTTCTTGGTTGACCGAAAATCAACCATTTTGGTCCAGACCGCGCGCAGCCGCTGCCGAAACGGGATCCATCGATGCGTAACCTTGCCCGATGTTTGTCGTTCTGCGTGGCCGCAAGCGCTGTACTCGCGGCGGCGCCCGCCGCTGCCGTCACCCAGTCCGCCGCCGTCAACGCCAACGTCGTAAAGCCTCTCGAGCTGGTTCGGATGCAGGATCTCGACCTGGGGTCGATCAGCCTGACCCCGGGCAGCTGGTCGACTACCGTCGGCATCTCGCAGGCCGGGGTGCTCAGCTGCGCCAGCCCCAACCTCGTCTGCACCGGCCTGGCGCAACCCGCCAAATATCAGGTCACGGGCACCAATAAGATGGTCGTGCTGATCCACGCGCCGAACGTGACTTTGGTCAATCAGTCGGATCCAAGCAAAACCCTGACGCTCGTTCCTGACGCGCCGAGTCAGATTCCGCTGCCCAACTCGGGCCAGCCGGGTGTCGTCTTCTCGATCGGCGGGACGATAACGCTGACCGGCAGCACCGCTTCGGGCGACTACACCGGCACTTTCAACGTAACGGCCGAATATCAGTAAACGGCGGTGCGAACCGCCATGGTTGACCGAAAATAAACCATTCCGAGGCAAAGCAGGTCCAATCGCTCCAAATTGGAGCAAATTTGGGGGACGCTCGGGATGTACGCGTGGACGCGAAAGCTTCTGCCGCTGGCGTTGGCCGCGGCCGCTCTGGCCGGCTTTTCGACAACGGCGCGGGCGGGTGTGGGCGACTTGCTCGTCGCTCCGACCCGGCTAGTGCTGGACGGCCGCAAAGCCAGCGAGATCATTCTCAACAACACCGGTGACGAACCGGCGACCTACCGCATCTCGGTCGAGTTCCGGCGCATGACCAGCGACGGCAACCTGACCGAGGTCACCGAGCCCAATGCCGAAGAGAAGGCGGCCGCAGACATGATCGTCTATGCGCCGCGGCGGGTGACGCTCGCTCCTCACGAGCCGCAGTCGATCCGCATCGCTGCCCGGCCGCCCCAAGGGCTGCCCGACGGCGAGTATCGGGTGCATCTGCTGTTTCGCGCCGTGCCGCCCCCGAATCCCGTGGTCGCTTCCTCCGTTGAGCCGCCGAAGGGCGTCCACCTGCGCCTCATTCCCATTTACGGCGTGACGATCCCCGTCATCGTCCGGCTCGGCAACCTTCAGGCAAGTGCCGGCATTTCCGACGTCCGGCTGGAGGAGAAAGATGGCAAGCGCGCAGTCGCCCTCGAACTCAGCAGGACCGGCAGCCGGTCCACCTTCGGCGAGGTTCGTGTCCTGAAGCCCGGAGTGAAGGATCCGGTCGCGATCAACCGCACGGTCGCGGTCTATACGGAAATCAATAATCGCCACGTCAGCCTGGCCGTAGATCCGAATTTCAAAGGCGCTCTCGCCGGTCCCGTGACGGTTCAATATGTCGAGATCTACGACGACGGCCGGCAGAAGCTCGCCGAAACCCAGGCCGTTCTCCGCTAGGTCGAGGGCGCGGGAGCGAAGAAATTGTTCGCCGGCCGTCCTTGGCTGCGCAGGGCCGCGATGCTGCTGGCGTCCTGTGCCCACGGGCTCGCTGCGGCTCTGCCCGCCAGCGCCGCTGCGCCGGCGTGGACCGCCGATCCGGACGAACAATTCCTGCTCGACGTCAACATCCGCCAGCTTCGCCTGGGCGATGGAGTCCGCGCCTACAAGACGCCCGAAGGGACCTGTGTCGTCCTCGGCGATTTTCTGACCACGCTCGACCTGCCGATGCGAATCGACGCGGGCGCCAGGAAAGCGAGCGGCTGGGCATTCAAGGAAAGCAACAGCATTTCCATCGATTATGCGGCGATGAGCGCCAGCTATGGCGGAAAGACCGAGACGATCGCGCCGGGAACGATCCGCGAGACTCCCGAAGGATGGTGCGTCCAGACTTCTGCTCTCTCGCGCTGGCTCGGAATCGGGATCAGGCCGCTGACGTCCGGCTCGGCGCTGCTCCTCCAGTCCGACGAGAAGCTCCCTGTGGAGCTCGCGATGGAGCGGCAAATGCGCGCGCGGCGCATCAAGCCCGCGAGGTTCGATCTTTCCGGCTTGCCCCAGGTGCTGATGCCCTACCGCATGTGGCGGGCGCCGGCCGTCGATTTCGTGCTGAGCGCCGGCGCCACCCGCCGCTCCGGCGACCGCCTTCGCTTCGACAGCCAGTCGTCCGTCTATGCGGCGGGGGAGATCGCCCGACTGTCCTACGACGCCCAGTTCGCGACGACGCGGACAGGCGCACCCGCCTGGCTGCGGCTCCGGGCTTATCGTTCGGACCCGGATGGACAGCTGCTCGGACCCGCGAGGGCCACCCATTTCGGCTATGGCGATGTCGAGGGATTCGACAGCCGCTTGACGGGAACGGCGGTGAGGGGCCGCGGAGCCGTCATCACCAATCGGCCGCTGACGACGCAGACCGCATTCGATCGCAGCCGTTTCGAAGGCGATCTGCCGGCCGGCTGGGAAGCCGAGATCTATCGTAATGACGAATTGCTCGGCTTCAGCAAGGCCACCGCCGATCAGCGCTACGTGTTCGACGATGTGCAGCTGCTTTACGGAGAGAACCGGATCCGGATCGTGCTTTATGGTCCCCAGGGCCAGATCCGCACACGCGAAGAGCTGATCAACGTCGGGCTGGACAATGTGCCGCCCGGAAAGACCTGGTACTGGGCCGGGTTCAATCAGCCCGGCCGTGACATTTTCACGCTCCACAGCCTTCCTGACGGGACCGACCTTCCGAAAGCTCAGGCCGGTGTAGCGGTTGAGCACGGGATCGACGACCGAACGTCGATCGCCGCGCTCGGGCGGATGATGCTGATCCACGGCCGGCGCGTGAGCTTTCTCGAAGCGATAATCCGGCGATCGATCGGCCTAGCCATGGTCGAGATCGGGGGCGCGCGCGAATCGACGGGCGGAACCGCGGCTCGCGCTCAGGTCCTGGGCAAGCTCGGCCCGGTCAACGTCAGCGGGGAAGCCCTCATCGCCAGCGACTTCAACTTGCAGGGCGGGCGGCTCGAAGACCTGCGCGACTACCGCCTCTCGCTCGATGCGCCGCTCAAATTCGGGCGAACCGTGCTTCCGGCACATGCCGACGCGCGCTGGTCGGACCGCGGCGACGGGTCGAAGCAGCTGGACTCGGTCGCAAGGCTCTCGGCCAATCTCGAGCGCTTCTACCTTTCCACCGGCGTCCACTATCGCAAGCAGTTCCTCGCCTCCGGCGTGCAGGATCCCGGCGAGCTCAGCTTCGAGTTCATGGGGAGCGGCCGCGTGGGAGACGTGCGCTTGCGCGGCACGACGGAATTCGACGTGTCTCCCGCTGCCAGGCTCCGAAGCGCGGAGCTTTCGGCCTATTGGTCAGCCAGCGAGAAGGTCGATTGGGAGGGCGATCTCGTCTATGACGCCAATGCACGCCAGGGGCGCGCCCGCATCTCCCACATCGAGCGGCTGAACAGCCTCGCCCTCGCCCTTACCGGCGAAGTTTCGACGGACGGTTCGCTCGCCTTTGGCGTCAATCTCAACTTCTCGCTCGATCCGGCCGGCGGATTCACATTGTCGAGATTGCCGCTGGCGTCCGCAGGATCGGTGCACGCGACCGTTTATCGCGACGTCAACGACAATGGCGTGCGCGACCCTTCCGAACCGTTCGAGAAGGGCGCTCTCGTCACCACCGGAACGAAGCAGGCGGAGACGCCGACGAACGCCAAAGGGTCGGTGCTGATTGCCGGCCTCTCCGCCTTCACACCCATGACCGTCGGAGTGGATGAATCCAGCCTGTCCGATCCGATGCTCGTGCCGAAGAAGGCGCTCCAGGTGGTAGTTCCGCGTCCGGGCGTTCCGGCACAGGTGGAGATCGGCCTCGTCGGCGGTGGCGATGCCGAGGGCGCGATTCTGAAAAGCGGGGGAACAGGGTTCGAAGGCCTCGACCTCGAGCTGGTCGACAGCTCCGGCAAGGTCGTTGCAACGGCACGAACGGACTTCGACGGCTTCTTCCTGTTCGAACGGGTCGCCTACGGGCATTATTCACTTCGGGTCGCGGCGGCGTCAGCCGCGGCGGCGCGGATCTCGCCCGAACTCGGCGCCTCTTTCGAGATCAAGCCCGACAAGGCGGTCGTTCGGCTCGGAGCGATTCACGTGAGGCCGAACATCGTTGTTGCGTCGGCGGGCGACGGCACCGCGGCGCGGTAAGAAAAAGCCACATTTTGGATGGTGCGGTCGAGAAGACTCGAACTTCCACGGCCTTTCGGCCACAGCGACCTCAACGCTGCGCGTCTACCAGTTCCGCCACGACCGCACGTCATGAAATATAGGGGCGGTTGGATACCGCCGCCACTGGCAAGGCCGGCGCCTCTAGCAAAGCCTCAGAAGGGGCGCAATGCCGCCGCGGCACTCTCCAATCCGGTCCATATTGGCACAATTCTTAAAGGCGTGTTTACCATTGCTGGCCGAACGCGTTACGCGTCACGCCATGCTCCTGATAGCCGCCGCCATTGCCTCCGCCCTCCCGCTGGACGACTCGAGTCCATCGTCACGGCCGATTGTGCAGGCGCGCGCGGCAATCCGGATCGTCTCGGC
>CBHTSV010000169.1:0-1710 GCA_966095215.1 uncultured Sphingomonas sp.
CAGGGAAACGACCGCGACGCTCCGCCTCGTCCAGGCAGCGATCAAGAACCGCGACATCGAGGCGCGGACCGGCGGCGCTCCCAAGGACGACGACGCGCTCGTCACCGAGGTGCTGCAGAAGATGGTCAAGCAGCGCCGCGAGAGCGCCGAAATCTACCGCAAGGGCGGCCGTGAAGACCGCGCTGCGGCGGAGGAAGGCGAGATCGCCGTCATCGAGCGCTTCCTCCCCGCCCAGATGAGCGACGCCGAAGCCGAAGCGAAGATCCGCGAAATCATCGCCGAGACCGGCGCTTCCTCGATGAAGGACATGGGCCGCGTGATGGCGCTGGTGAAGGAGCGTCTCGGTGCCTCGATCGAACCCGCGCGCGCCAGCGGCCTCGTAAAGGCCGCTCTCTCCTAAGAAAAGGCCCCGCCGCACAGAGCGGCGGAGCCCGACCAAATCAGATGAAGCGGTTATTACGCGGTAGCTTTGGCACCACCGGCCATGCCGCTGAGCCCCGGCACACCCTCGAGTGCCAGTTGATAGAGGCGGATGACCATGGCGGTGACCACGGCCCCAGCCATGGCAAGCTGGAGGTTGCCCGTCACTGCGGTGAGTTGGGCGCCGATAGCCGGAATATGACCGAGCGCGGTGCCGAGGATCGGCAGTGCGATGACCGTGGCGGCGGCGATGACGTAGCGATCTCTGGGCAGCGTAATGCCGGAAATCAGGCCGAGGACGACGAGAACCAACGCCATATCCATCGTGCCCAGGGCAACAAATCCGGTGACAATAGCGAGTACGATGTAGAGTGTGCGGGCAAGCCCGCTGACCATATTCAACATGTAACCCCCTCCTTCGTCATTCCGCTCGGGCGATCCTCGCCGCTTTGTGACGGAACGGCGACAGATTAACCGCAATTGTCCCCGTGCAACTATTGAATCGATCGTTTTTCCACAGAAATGAATCATTGCGAATCAAGCGGCTGCCGGCTTCGGTTAATTATTCGCGCGCGGCACCCGCTTCCGGCTTCTGTGGATAAGTCGCCGACTCGCGCTTGCAGCTGCCCGAGTCGGCTGTCACAAAATTTCCTTCCCGGATGAGCCTTTCGACCGCCTTTTTGGACGAATTGCGCGCGCGCACAATGCTGTCGGCGATCATCGCGCCGTCGGTGAAGCTGCTCCGTGCGGGGCGCGAATGGAAAGCCTGTTGCCCCTTCCACAACGAGAAGACGCCGAGCTTCACGGTCAACGACGACAAAGGCTTCTACCATTGCTTCGGCTGCGGGGCGCATGGCGACGCGATCCGCTTCCTCACCGACCATCGCGGTATGCCGTTCATGGACGCGGTGAAGGAGCTCGCGGCCAAGGCTGGCATGGAAGTCCCCGCGCCCGACCCGAAGGCGCGCGAACGGGCGGAGCGTGCCGCTTCGCTCACCGACGTGATGGCTGAGGTCGCCAACTGGTACTCCGAACAGCTGCAGGGCATCGCCGGCGCCGAGGCGCGCGAATACCTGAAGCGCCGCGGCATCGAACAGGCCATTATCCAGCGCTTCGGCCTCGGCCTCGCGCCCGACAGCCGCACCGCTCTCAAGCGTGCGCTCGAAAAGCTCGGCGTGGAGAAGCTCGTCGAGACGGGCATGCTCATCAAGCCGGACGATGGCGGAGATTCCTACGACCGCGTCCGCGGCCGGCTGATGATCCCGCTCCGCGACGCTCGCTTGCGGTTCT